>JBOFSC010000725.1:0-2201 GCA_051651345.1 Enterobacteriaceae bacterium | reverse complement strand
CGGCTGGAGCGGCTGAGCAGCTGGCAGCATATCACTTTTATGGCCTGTTTATGTGAAAGGATGTTTCCCAATTATCAGCTTTTTTGCCAGCAGGCCGAGTTTTCCGATGGGCAGTTTTACCGTCGGGTGCTGGATCTGGTGTGGGAAACACTGATAGTTAAAGGGGCGAAGGTTAATTTTGACAATCAGTTAGAAAAACTGGAAGAGCAGATCCCCTGCGCCGAATTGTATGATATTTATGCGGTTTATCCTGCGATTGATGCTTGCCATGCGTTAGGTGAGCTTTTACACTCGCAATTAAGTGGCGAAACTTTGCAACATGCGGTGGCGGTTAGCAAAATCTCCATCCATACTATGGCTACGCTGGAAATGACTCAGGCCAATGAGGTAATGACGGACGAGCAGTTGAAGGCGTTACCAGCGATTCAGAACGAGCTGGATATTCAGTGGCAGATTTTTCGCGTGTTGGATAAATGTGAAAAGCGTGATGTAGAGCTGATTAATAGCTTGCGTTCTGAACTGCGGGAGGTGGCAATCAGCAATATTGGTGTAAACTTAGTGCGATAAGGCTAATCATGCGGTTTGAGGCCTTTTTGATTGCGTTTTAATACTTCACATCTGCCCTTAGTCTGTTTTAAATTTGATGGGCGTGAAAAGAGGCTATCGGTGCGTAGAGTGAATCATGGCTCTATTGTGGCCTGTCAGTCGCATTCGATACTTTGCAAGTGACAATACACGGTAAGGAAAATTTATGAATAAGACTCAATTAATTGATGTGATTGCAGCGAAGTCCAGTCTAACCAAAACTCAGGCGAAGGGTGCGTTAGATGCAACGATAGCAGCAATTACCGAGTCTCTCAAAGCGGGTAATGCTGTACAACTGGTAGGTTTCGGCACTTTCAAGGTTAACCATCGCAGTGCACGCTTAGGTCGTAATCCTCAGACCGGGAAAGAGATCAAAATTGCAGCTGCTAAGGTTCCGGCATTTGTTTCCGGTAAGACATTAAAAGAAGCAGTGAAGAAGAAGTAAGTTCACGTGCGAATCATTAGGGTAACTGAAGGGGCGTATTGTGCGCCCCTTTCATTTAGGTTTTTTATCAGCACAACTTTATTGTTGCTGCTGTTGCTGGCCGGGTGCAGTAAGCCTAAAGTGGCACCGACATTACAGGCCACAGGCTATATTGATGATTCTGGCGCGGTGAAAATCTGGCGTCAGGATGACAGTCAATATAAGCCTGCTGAAATTGTGGCTATCTATACTCCCTATCGACACAAAGGCGGTTCCCTCTCTTATTATGGCTATGCTCACGGGGTATTAATGGAGGTGAGTAAGCAGCAGGAGGGGCCTGATCCGGACAAGATACAACTCCGCTTTGACCGGGAGGGTGAGGTGATTTATATGCAGCGGCAGCAGGGGGGCAGAAACTCCCTGGTGAGTGAAGATGAAATAGATAAGCTGCGTTATGAATCAGATAATCTGATAGCGCTGACCGATGCGCTGCGCATAGGCGAAGTGAAACTGTTTCAGGGGCGCTGGCATGACGGGGAAGTGATGACCTGTGGGGGTCAACAGGTTAAGCCGCCCCTGGAAGAGGCGCAGTTGTTAAAAGTTCGTCAGGAAGAGCAGCAATCCGCAACCCCGGTCAATATTGCCTGGATTGAGAGACCCGATGGCGCACAACTGCTGCAAGTAACGACGCAAGATTTATGTCTTGAGCAGGAATCCGCACTCAAATAACGCGTGTTTACCGTGTTGAGATTAAGTGCGTTGAGAAATCTGCCCGGCGAATCCTGATTAATGCCTGAAATGGCGTAACCCGGTGAAGAGCATGGCGATGTTATGTTGATTCGCTGCTGCAATCACCTCATCATCACGAATAGAGCCTCCGGGTTGAATAATACAGCGGATACCCATTTCAGCGGCCGTATCGATGCTGTCACGGAAGGGGAAGAAAGCATCAGAAGCCATCACCGCCCCTTTAATATCCCGCTTTTCATCGGCAGCCTTGATAGCCGCGATGCGCGCCGAATAGACCCGGCTCATCTGACCGGCTCCGATACCTAAAGTCTGTCCTTCTCTGGCATAAACAATGGCATTGGATTTAACAAACTTAACGACTTGCCAGCAAAAGAGGGCATCCTGAATCTCTTCTGCCGTGGGGACTCGTTGGGTGACAATCTGTAAATCCTGTTCGCTGAGT
>JBOFSC010000724.1:0-5824 GCA_051651345.1 Enterobacteriaceae bacterium | reverse complement strand
GTTGTTTTGGTTGTTTTGGTTGTTTTGGCGAATGATCATTTGATCATGATCACAGCACACTTTCCACTCTTTTTTCTAAAAATACGTCATTTTTTTCTATCGTTATCAGTTGGTTGATCCTAAAGATCCTACGTATAATTCTGTTTTAAGACTCCTGAACTGGCGGCTGGTATAATGGCAACCTTGATCAGAGTGGAACATGACAGCGGTTGGGCGTCCTCTTGCCTCAACAGCGAACTGGCGAACTAACAAATATTCAGCGCGATAGTACCACTCAACTTAATCAGGTGGCCCAATTCACTATGCCACTACACTTGCCGCCTACCTACAACTTGAAATACTTTGGGTATAGTTAAGTATTTTTGCAGTCATCATAATAAAAATATATTGACTAGCAGCTGTTATATTGTTATTTTTTTGTGGTAGTCACTGAAGCAGAAGCAACATTTAAGCAACAACTTAAATATAACAAGTTACGATATTATGCAACTTATTTTTAACATAACTTGGCGTGTACAATTGTTAAGCTTATTTAATAACATGTCTGATGTTGCACAATTTAAAAGAAGTTAACTGGAACAAAAAACTCTTTCTTGCAGAAGGGCAGCCCTCAGTTGAGGGTACACCTGATGCCAATATAAATAAATAGTTCGAGTTGCAGCCAGGCAGCAAGTGAGAGAGTCCCCTGAGCTTAGATAACCAAGTGGCTGGGGCGAACGGGCGCAGCAATACCCCTGCAACTTGAAGTATTACGGGTATATTACCAACCAATCTTTATCAGGAGTTGATTATGTCGATAATCACAAGCATTACACTGACCCCCTATTTCGAAAAATTAATCAATAAACAGATAGAAAGTGGACGTTACAATAATGTCAGTGAAGTCATCCGAGCAAGTTTGCGTCTGTTAGAATCGCGGGAGCCAACAGCTCCCTAAATACCCTAATACTTCGAGTTGCAGCCCCCCTGCAACTTGAAGTACGACGGATATATCACCAACCAATCTTTATCAGGAGTTGATTATGTCAACAATAACAAGCATTACACTGACCCCCTACTTCGAAAAATTAATCCATAAACAGATAGAAAGCGGACGTTACAATAATGTCAGTGAAGTCATCCGAGCAAGTTTGCGTCTGTTAGAAGAATCGCAGGAGTCAGAAACTACAATTACCACAAAGAAGCAACCAGAGAGGGGTAGTTAATGAGCTTATAGACGCCTGGTTATCTTACTTCCTCCTCAGAACCCACTGTACAAATTTCTCGCAATGGGTCTGCAGGTTGCACTCACAAGAAACTAGGTCGTCTTATAACCTGAAGAATCGAGCCTGGTTCTGCCCAGATTAACTGCGTCGTCGCAACAAATAGATACTCAACAGCAGAAACAGCAGACTGGGGGTCATCACCGATAGCAGCGGCGAGAAATCCGAAATCAGACTCAGGTTACCAATCACCTGATTGAGCATAAAGAAGGTAAACCCGGCGATCACGCCGATCACAATACGCAAACCCATGGCGACGCTGCGCAGGGGACCAAAAATAAACGACAGCGCCAGTAACATCATCACCACCAGCGCCAGCGGTGAGCACACTTTCTTCCAAAAGCTGAGCTGATAGTTTTTGGTCTCCTGACCGGTACTTTTCAGATAGTGGATATAGTTGTACAGACTGCTGATCGACAGGGCATCCGGTTTAATCACCACCACACCCAGTTTATCCGGCGTCAGGCTGGTTTTCCACACGCCCACCAGGCTCTGACTACCGCCGATTTTCTTGTTGTCACTGAGATCGGCCGTCTCCACCTGGGAGAGGTCCCACAGATGTAGTTTGTTGTCAAAACGGGCACTGGCGGCATAACGCACAGATAATAAGCGATACTCGTTATCGAAGTGGTAAATATTAACGCCGGACAGCTCCGTCTGCTCGCCATTGTCCTGAACCTGCTGGATAAAAATAAAGTCATTACCATCTTTAGCCCAGATCCCTCCCTGATTAGCCAGCAGCGAGCCACCGGAGATCATCTCGGTTTTCATATTACGCGCGGTTTGATCTCCCGGCGGTGCCACCCACTCACCGATCGCCATTGCCAACAGCGCCAGGGGAATCGCGGTTTTCATCACCGAAAGGGCTATCTGTAATTTGGTAAAGCCGGAAGCCTGCATCACCACCAGTTCGCTGCGCGCCGCCAGGGTGCCCAGACCCAGCAACGCCCCTAACAGCGCTGCCATAGGAAAGAACAGCTCAATATCGGAAGGCACACTGAGCAGCGTATAGGCTGCCGCCCCCAGCAAGCTATATTTGCCCTCACCCACCGCACGCAGCTGTTCGACAAATTTAACCACCCCTGACAGCCCCACCAGCAGGAACAGGGTTAGTAAGATGGTATTGAGAATGGTCCGTCCAATATAGCGATCCAAAACGGTAAACATCATACGGCTCCTGTCAGACGAGCACGCAGACGACGCATCACACTGCTGTCCCATGCATTCACCAAAATCGCCAGCAGCAAATAGCCGCCATTGGTCAGCCAGATCCACAATGCCGGATCTAACTTACCCCGGCTGCCATTGGTTTTAAACGAACTTTGCAGCAGGAAGTAGACCAGATAGAGCAAAATCGCCGGCAGAATACTGAGCGTCCGTCCCTGACGTGGATTGACCTTGCTCAGGGGCACCACCATGATCGCCATCAGAAATACAGAGCAGATCAGGGTTAAACGCCAGTGCAACTCCGCCCGGCTCTCCACATCTTTGGCGCGCAATAGCTGATGCACCGAGGCCTGATCCACATCATCCGAGTCGCGTGCCTCCACACTGCGGTAGTCCATATTGGCCTGATAGTCGGTAAAATTGGTGATACGGAAGTCACGTAGCAGGGCCGTCCCTTCATAGCGGGTGCCCTTATCCAGCCAGACGCTCTGTGAACCATCCTCATGGCGGATCATCTTACCCCGCTCCGCCACCACCACGGAAGGGCGCTGCCGTTCCGTCGGTCGTAGTTGGGCCACAAAGACATTTTTAAATTTGTTCTGTTTCACATCACCGATAAACAGGACGTAGTTACCATCACGCGAGGTTTGAAATTGCCCTTCCGCCAGTGCCGTTACTGAAGGATTGGCTTTGGCCTGAGCAATCATTTTTTCATACTGCACCATGGACCAGGGGCTGAGCCACAAACTGTTGACCGTCGCCAGTACCGCCGTGAAACAGGCCAGCACCCCGGCGGCTTTCAGCAACCCCTGCGGGCCGAAACCACAGGCGGCCATCACCGTCATCTCGCTCTCCATATAGAGCTTACTGTAGGTCATCAGCAGCGCCAGAAACAGGCTGAGCGGCAGAATCAACTGCGCCATGGTAGGGATACCGAGCCCCAGCAGGGGCAGTATCAGACTGGTGGGGATATCTCCCTCAACGGCTTTCTCCAGTATCTTTACCAGTTTTTGACAGAAAAAGATCAACAGCAGAATAAAAAGAATCGCCATCTGACTTTTTAACGTTTCCCGCACCAGATATCGAATGATGATCACTATACATACACCTGCAATACGCTGTTTTATTAACTGATAAAAGATACACGCCCGTTATCAGACGCTACAATTGAGACAAAACTCGCCATTGAATACCTGATTAGGGTAACATCAACACTTGGTAAAAACTTCGGACAAATGCCATTTTAGCTATCTGCTGAGCCTTTGTCTTTAAGATTCACAGGAGAACCCATGGATTTCAACGTTAAAAGTGGCAGTCCAGACAAGCAGCGTACAGCCTGTATCATTGTTGGCGTCTTTGAAGAGGCACAACTCTCCAGCGCGGCACAAAAACTGGATCAACTCAGTCAGGGGTATCTCAGTGCACTACTACAACGTGGTGAATTGCAGGGTAAGGTGGGGCAGACCTGCTTGCTGCCTCAGGTACCTCATCTGTTGGCAGAGCGGGTTTTACTGGTGGGCTGCGGTAAAGAGCAGAAACTGAATGAGATGCTCTATAAAAAAATAGTCACCGCCGCCATTAAGGCGCTGCAAACAACCAATATCACAGAGGCAACCTGCCTGTTACATGAGTTGTCAGTGGGTGATCGCAGTCATTACTGGAAAATTCGTCTGGCCATCGAGACGATCAGTGACGCCTGTTACCTGTTTGAACAATTTAAGAGCAAGAAAGAGAGCGATGCGCGTCATCTGAAAAAACTGACCTTCCTGCAGGAGGGGCGTCGTGATCTTAGCACGGCGGAGAAAGCCATCAGCCATGGTCAGGCCATCGCTCTGGGCAGCAAAACCACCCGCGATCTCGGCAACCTGCCGCCCAATGTGTGTAATGCTGCCTATCTGGCCTCTCTGGCGCGCCAACTGGCCGATGCTCACAAACCGGTAACCACCACGGTGATCGGCGAACAGCAGATGAAAGAGCTGGGCATGAATGCCTATCTGGCCGTCGGTCAGGGGTCACAGAATGAGTCTATGATGTCGATTATGACGTATCGTGGTGCCGCAGACAGCAGCAGCCAGCCTATTGTGCTGGTAGGCAAAGGACTGACTTTCGACTCTGGCGGTATCTCCCTGAAACCCGCCGACAGCATGGATGAGATGAAGTATGACATGTGTGGCGCTGCCACCGTCTATGGCGTCATGCGTGCCGTGGCGGAGTTACAGTTGCCGCTGAATGTGATTGGCGTGCTGGCCGGTTGTGAAAATATGCCGGGGGGCCGCGCCTATCGTCCGGGAGATATTCTGACCACCCTGTCAGGACAGACAGTGGAAGTGCTCAATACCGATGCGGAAGGACGTCTGGTACTGTGTGATGTGCTCACCTATGTCAAACGCTTTGAGCCGCAAATGGTAATCGATGTCGCCACTCTCACCGGCGCCTGTGTGATTGCGCTGGGACACCATATCAGCGGCCTGCTCTCCACCGATGAAGCCCTGGCACAGCAATTACTGGCCGCTGCGCAGAGCTCTGGCGATCATACCTGGCGTTTGCCGATCATCGAGGAGATGCAGGAGGCGCTGGATTCCAACTTTGCCGATATGGCCAATATCGGCGGACGTCCGGGGGGAACCATCACCGCAGCCTGTTTCCTGTCCCGTTTTACCCGCGACTACCCGTGGGCCCATTTGGATATTGCCGGTACCGCCTGGGTTAGCGGCAAAAATAAAGGTGCCACCGGCCGGCCAGTGCCCTTGCTGATGCAGTTTTTACTGCAGCAAGCGGGCCTTGGCGTAGATAAGTGAGAGAGAGATGCGCAAGGCCCTGTTCTATCTTCTGAGTGATACCTCGCCTGACGAGCAGTTGTCTGCGCAAGAGGCGCTGGCCTGCTCTCTGGCGGCACAACGCTGGCGCAACGGCCAGCGTGTTTTGCTGTTCTGTTGCGATCAACAGCAGGCAGAGCGCCTGGATGAAGCGCTGTGGCAGCGGGAGCCTGCCAGCTTTGCCCCCCATAATCTGGTGGGCGAAGGGCCCCGTTATGGGGCACCCGTTGAGCTGGCCTGGCCCGAGAAGCGCGCCAGTTCCAGCCGTGATCTACTGATTACCCTGTCACCGCAGTTTGCCGACTTTGCCACGGCTTTCCATGAAGTGATAGACTTTGTTCCCAATGAAGACACATTAAAGCAACTGGCGCGAGAAAGGTATAAAGCTTATCGCGGCGCCGGTTTTACCCTGACCACCGTAACGCCCCCTGAACCTGAAGCGTCTCAGGTCGCGGCCGATAACATTAAAGACAGTGATGGACAAGACATATAATCCGCAAGCCATTGAGCAACCCCTTTATCAACACTGGGAGCAACAGGGTTATTTTCAACCCAACGGCGATACGAGCCAGCCCGGTT
>JBOFSC010000723.1:0-4430 GCA_051651345.1 Enterobacteriaceae bacterium | reverse complement strand
TTTGCGACTCATGGTCAACGAGCTCATCCCAGGCGAGATCAGAAAAGTATGTTGCTATCGTTAGGTCTTAGTATTTACCCTGTAATGAATTAAAGGTACATCAATGTGTTATGAGCTTAAGTACCTACATATGTGTAATGAATTAAAGGTACATCAATGTGTTATGAGCTTAAGTACCTACATATGTTTGATCATATGGTTAAAGATAGTAAAAACAATATCAGGGATAACCACAGCGATCACTCTTGTTTCAGTACGCTTAATGTTACGGGTGAGTGTGTGCGCTGAGTAGCCCAGCGATTCCGCTGCGGCCTCCACATTTTTCAACGTCCGTAGTGCAACTTTCTCTGGTGTCACCAACGCCCTTGATACTGTTGCCGTAGAGACGCCTGCCAGTTTGGCGACATCTCTCATGGTTGCTGTTGGGATATATTTTTTATTGTCCACAATCCTTTTCTCCAGCTTATTCAAATCACACATCACCATCACGGTTAGTGCAAACCATCAAGAATTCTCATTTGTCCTGTTCTGCTTACCATAGGGAATAATAAATGAAAATTAAGCTTAAATTGCATAATATCAGGGAAAATTCAATAATTTCATACTGCCTCGCAAATCACATATGAGATTTTATCAACAGGACTTTATCCATTATGGCCACTACTCATGAAAATTTATTCCAACTTCGACCCATTAATTCAGTTAAAGAGAGTAAACAGGTGGTTGATATCTGGTATCGCGCGTCAATATTGACCCATTATTTTATCGATCAAAATTTCTGGTTTTCGATGAAATCCGAGATGGAAAGCAAATATATCCCCGCGACAGAGACGATAGTCGCACTCAGTCAGCAGCGTATTATTGGTTTTATCAGCTTGCGCGATCACTGTATTGAGGCCCTGTTTATTGATCCTTCTTTCCAGGGAAAAGGGGCTGGCTCACAGCTATTGGCTTATGCGCAGAAAACCCGGGATAGCCTGCAGCTAAAAGTGTATGAGAAAAACCAACAGGCTTTTTGTTTCTATCTTAATAAAGGCTTTGTAGTCCAAAAGAGAGGCATCGATTCCCTGACAGGAGAACCTGAGTTAGAGATGATCCTTGTGTCCCCAGAAATAATTTAAATAACCATTCATAACAAGGACGGGTGGAGGCAGTATGGGTTATCAGACCGTTTGCCGCAGGACGCGGCAAGTTCGAGCCTACAGGGACGTACTTGCGGCGAGTCTGAGAACCCATACTGCCTCCACCCGTCCCAAACACCAAAGTGGTACTTTATCCGTTGCGTATTATAGTTTTTATTAGGCCCATTTCCTGATGAGAGTCAGTGATGTCACATTTTAATCGCTATTTTGTCCGCACATACCCATTTTTTCTGTTTATCGCCATGATTTTACTATCATTAGCAGCAAGATCCATGAATATGGATGAAATGGCTCCCCATTACCACTACCAATTTGGCCTGAATATGGAGATACTCAGAGACATACAGAGTAAACCTGTGGTTTTCATTGCGGCTGTTCTGGTGGTAATAATCACAATGTTTCTACTTATCTATCTGGAATATTTAAATATTATTTGGCGGATTATCCTGTTTACCCTGCTGATATCTGCCTTTATCATCTGTGCTCAAATGACCGTCTCCTGGATTACCAATACGGAGATCTCCACAACCTGGCTCAATCCACGCTAACGATTTGGGTTTCATGGCCCTGCCAGGTTATTATTTGGCAAATAGTGACTCAAAGCAGACAAATTATGGTACAAGGTACTCTTTATATCGTTTCAGCCCCCAGCGGAGCAGGTAAATCCAGCCTGATCCATGCGCTGTTAACCACGCAGCCAGCGTACGATACGCGGGTCTCTGTCTCCCACACCACTCGCGATAAGCGCATGGGAGAGAATCACGGCGAACATTACTACTTTGTTGATGAACAAGAGTTTTTAAAAATGATCGCCGATGGCGACTTTCTGGAGTATGCACAAGTTTTCGGTAATTACTACGGCACTTCCAGGGCCACCATAGAGAAAGAGCTGGCACAGGGTATTGATATTTTTCTTGATATTGACTGGCAGGGCGCGCGTCAGGTAAGGGCTTGGATGCCTTCTGCGCGTGGTATCTTCATCCTGCCCCCCTCCAGAGAGGAGTTGAAACGCCGGTTACAAGGCCGGGGCCGTGATAACGAACAGGATATCGAGCGGCGTATGATCAAAGCCGTTGCCGAAATGTCTCATTATAATGAATATGATTATATTATCGTCAATGACGACTTTGATGGCGCATTGAACGATCTCAAAACCATTATCCGCGCTGAACGCCTGCTGTTACAGCGCCAAAAACAACGGCATGAGGCATTAATCAGCAAACTATTGGCAGATTGATGATGGTTTCAGTATCATGCCCAGTCATTTGTTAACCTTTGGAGTAATAGTGTTATGGCTCGCGTAACCGTTCAGGACGCTGTAGAGAAAATAGGTAACCGGTTTGATCTGATACTGGTCGCAGCCCGTCGGGCACGCCAGATGCAAACCGGAGGTAAAGATCCTCTGGTACCGGAGGAGAATGATAAATATACCGTGATTGCTTTAAGGGAAATTGAGAAGGGATTGATCACGCGTCAGGTCCTTGACTCCCATGATCGCCAGGAACAGCAGGAGCAAGAAGTGGCTGAAATACAAGCCATTGTTGCGATTGCTGAAGGACGCCGTTAATCCAGCGCAGGCATACTGTGGATCAATCATTGTTTGATGGCCTGAAAAGGCTGGTACAAGATTATCTGCCTGCAGAGCAGGTAGCACTGCTGCAACAGGCTTATAATGTCGCATGGCACGCCCATGACGGGCAGGTGCGCTCCAGTGGTGAGCCCTATATTACTCATCCGGTTGCTGTTGCCTCTATTCTGGCCGAGATGAATCTGGATTACGAAACCCTGATGGCGGCCCTTCTGCATGATGTTATTGAAGATACCCCCATTACGTTTCAGGATCTGGAACAACAGTTTGGTGCCAGTGTCGCCAAGCTGGTGGAAGGGGTCTCCAAGCTGGATAAGATTAAGTTCCGCGATAAGCAAGAAGCGCAGACCGAAAACTTTCGCAAAATGATTATGGCGATGGTGCGCGATATTCGGGTTATTCTGATCAAACTGGCTGACCGCACGCACAATATGCGCACTCTGGGTGCATTGCGCCCGGATAAACGACGCCGGATAGCCAGGGAAACCCTGGATATCTACAGCCCACTGGCCCATCGCCTGGGTATCCACCATCTTAAAATTGAGTTGGAAGAGCTGGGATTTGAAGCGCTTTACCCCAATCGCTATCGTGTGATTAAAGAGGTGGTTAAAGCGGCGCGGGGCAACCGTAAGGAGATGATTCAGAAAATTCTCTCCGAAATAGAGGGGCGGTTGACCAAAGCGGGAATCGAGTGCCGGGTTAATGGCAGGGAGAAGCATCTTTACTCGATCTACTGCAAAATGCACCTGAAAGAGCAGCGATTTCATTCGATCATGGATATTTATGCTTTCCGGGTTATCGTGGAGGATGCCGATACCTGTTATCGGGTTCTGGGGTTGCTGCACAACCTGTATAAGCCCCGTCCTGGCCGAATAAAAGATTATATTGCGATCCCCAAGGCCAATGGTTATCAATCCCTGCATACTTCACTGATTGGCCCCCATGGGGTGCCTGTGGAGGTTCAGATCCGCACCGAGGATATGGACCAAATGGCGGAAATGGGTGTCGCCGCACACTGGGCCTATAAAGAGCATGGGGAATCTTCCGGTACCACGGCACAAATTCGTGCTCAGCGCTGGATGCAGAGTTTGCTGGAGCTACAGCAAAGCGCAGGCAGTACTTTCGAGTTTATCGAAAGTGTTAAAACCGATCTGTTCCCCGATGAAATCTATGTCTTTACGCCGGAAGGGCGCATCGTCGAGTTGCCCGCAGGGGCGACCCCGGTGGACTTTGCCTATGCGGTACATACCGATATCGGTAATACCTGTGTAGGCGCCAGAGTGGACAGACAGCCCTATCCTCTGTCGCAGGCTTTGAGCAGTGGGCAGAATGTGGAGATTATCACCGCGCCCGGTGCCCGTCCCAATGCTGCCTGGCTCAATTTTGTCGTCAGCTCCAAAGCGCGGGCTAAAATTCGCCAGATGTTAAAGAGTCAAAAACGGGAAGATTCCATAGCGCTTGGTCGTCGTCTGCTTAATCATGCCCTGAGTGAAGGGGTTAAAGTCGACGCTATACCGGCAGATAATCTGCGCCGCGAACTGGTGCGGATGAAACTGAATACCCTGGATGATCTGCTGGCGGAAATTGGTCTTGGCAATGCCATGAGTATTGTGATCGCCAGAAATCTGCTGGGGGAACCGACAGTCAGCAGTAGCGGCGCACGAAAACTGGCTATTAAAGGGGCCGATGGTGTCCTGATT
>JBOFSC010000722.1:0-1849 GCA_051651345.1 Enterobacteriaceae bacterium | reverse complement strand
ATCATTCCTGCTTTGCAACAAGCCGGTAAAACCGTGCAGGTGCTTTATGGCGACTATAGTTTTAGCGATCAGGAGCCCAGGGTGCGCACTTACCTGTCACAGCCTGCGCAAATTCCGCAACTGATCGTCGGCCTGAACGGAATTATTACCCTGGGAGCCATGGCTATCTGCCATCAGTTGCAGCTCTCCCTGAGTTTTTTCTCCGTCGATAAACCGCCCTATGCCGATGCCTATGGTCTGCATATTCCTGGTGTGTACCACAATACTCAGCTTCTGGGTGAAAAGGCGGCGCAGATTCTGTTTCACTCCATCGAGACCCCCGCGCCAGTGCAGCTACGCAGGGAGGTGGTCTCTGGGGTGCTGGTGGAGTAGTCAAGTGTGTGCTCCTCCCCCTGGCAAGCATAGGCATCTACACATATTTGGGATGGAGGGAGGAGCTCCTAAATTCCCCTCCGTGGAGGGGAATTGAACGGCTCCCGTTTTGTGTTAGCTGCCCCCCTCACCCCACCTCCCCCAGCGCTTGTGCCACCTGCAGATAACGCGCCATCTGTTGACGTAACTCATCATGCTGTTGCGGACGCGGTTCAAACAGACGCGTGGCGGGTAACGTTGCCTCCATGGCCTCGGCGAAATCATAATACTCCCCTGCCCCCACCGCAGCACAGAGTGCGGCAGCGCGACAGCCGCTTTGCTGGCTCTCAATTACCTCCAGCGGCAGATTACTGCCATCAGCAAACATCTGCATCCAGGCCGCTGATTGGGTAGGGCCGCCGCTGATACGGATACACTCTACCCGCTGATTAAGCTGTAACAGGCGATCCTGATGCAGCAGATGAGAGAATAAAATCCCCTGATAGATAGCGTGTACCACATCTTCTGTCCCGTGATGTCCACGCAACCCCACCAGCGAGCCATTTAAGTTAGCACTCAAGTTCGATCCATAAAGATAGGGCAGAAAAACCACCTGCGATAACTGGCTGCTCCGGTTCGCGACCCACTGGTCAAACTGTTGATAGCAGGCCTCCTGCTCCTGACAGAAATGACGCACAAACCAGGCCAGATTAGACGATGAGGTAGGGCTGCCTTCATGGACAAAGTACTGCCCCGGCAGACAGTAGTCGCCCCAGATATAAGGATAATCGGCCGCGATAATCTCCGGCAAGATACAGGTGGCAATAGACCAGGTGCCCGCCACCGCACTTAGCACCCGTTCATCGGTTGCGGCGCTGCAAACCGCCGCCGCCACCACATCGAACAGCCCACCATAAACCGCTGTGCCTGCCGGTAAACCACACTGCTGCGCCGCCTGAGGAGTGATCTTACCCGCCAGAGTACTGGAACCTATCACCGGCGCAGTTTTTTCCCTCACCTCTTCAATACCGAATAACTGCATCAGTTGCGGTTCATAAGCTTGCTTCTGTGAGTTGTACAAATTGCTGCCGGAAATATTGGTCACCTCTGCGGCTATTTCACCGGTCAGACAGAAGCGGAGATAGTCATGGGCCATCAGCACCGAATCTATGCGATCGTAGTTAGCCGGTTCATGGTCCTTAAGCCAGCGCAGTAATGTGGCCGGATGTCCACACCATAACTGTTGCCAGCCCAGTGGATAACTCTGCTCAGTAATACCTTGTTCCTGCCAGCGTAACACCTGCGTCAGCGCCCGGGTATCGGCGGAGATGATCACGTTACGTACCGGCTGCCCGGCCCGATCAATAGCATACAATCCCTTGCCATGGGCCGAGAAGCTGACCCCCGCCACACAGCTGGCACTGTAGCCGCTGTCGGCAATCACCTGCTACATCACCTGACATAATGTCTGCCAGAGGGCGGTCATATCACGCTCACA
>JBOFSC010000721.1:0-2570 GCA_051651345.1 Enterobacteriaceae bacterium | reverse complement strand
GGGATCTCGCCGCTCTGGCGGGAAAAAGCCGAGGCCTTAGCCGTAAGATCGAGGCCAGAGCGGATGTCCCATATGCACCGGCGATCATCGATAAAATGGTGTTGTTGATCAAAGAGGAGTTACACCATTTCTATCAGGTGCTGGAGATCATGGTGCAGCGAAATATTGCCTATAACAAGATTTCCCCCGGTCGCTACGCCAGGGGGATGATGCAGCATGTACGCCACCACGAACCTGCGGCCCTGGTCGATAAACTGATCTGTGGTGCTTTTATCGAGGCCCGCTCCTGCGAACGTTTTGCCAAACTGGCCCCCCATCTGGATGAAGAGTTACAGCATTTCTATCTCTCTCTGCTGCGTTCAGAAGCGCGCCACTATGAGGATTACCTGCAACTGGCGCAATTGGTCAACGGCGCTGATATCCGTGAGCGGGTAGAACTGTTTGCTCAGGTGGAAGCCGAGCTGATTCTGTCACCTGATGAAGATTTTAAATTTCACAGTGGCCTTCCCTGCGATAAGTAAAAGGCGAAGCGCTGAATCAGTTCAATCTCCGTTGAAGGTGTATGGGATAAGATGAGAGTTTTAGGCTGCATGACTTTACGCTATATCAATATGACCATGGGAACCTTGCGTCAACGCAATTTTTATCTGTTGCTGGCACTGTTGTGCTGTTATGCCATTGTCGGTGTGGTGGGCCACTCACCCTGGAAACAGGATGAAGCCTACAGCTTTGGCATTATCCACCATATGTTTATTTCCGGTGAGTGGCTGATCCCCACCAATGCCGGGCAGCCTTTTATGGAGAAGCCGCCTCTTTTCTACTGGACGGCCACCATTTTTGCCCATCTGTTCGGACGCTGGTTGCCGCTGTATGATGCTGCGCGAATGGCCAGCCTGTTCTATAGCCTGATCAATTTTCTGTTTCTGTTTCTGCTGGCACAACGCTGTTTTAAAAGCCCGCGCCTCGCTGACTGGCGCGCCATGCTGGCGGTGATGATCGCGGCCAGCACGCCGGGGCTGCTCAAACACTCCCATGATCTGTTTACCGATGTGGCGCTCTATACCGGTGCCACTATTGCGCTTTATGGTTTGCAGGGAATGGTCAATGTGCAGGGGCGCTGGAGCGGCAATCTGCTCTGGTTCTCTCTGGGGCTGGTGATGACCTTTCTGGCTAAAGGGATATTTATTCCCGGATTGCTGGGCATCTGTAATCTGCTGCTGCCTCTGTTACTGCCCTCCTGCCGTAACCGCAGCTGGCTACTGCAGATTATCGTGGCAGCAGCGGTCGCCCTGCCCTTTATCCTGGCCTGGCCTGTGGCCGTCTATCGCTTTTCGGTACCGATTTTCAACGACTGGTTCTGGCAGAATAATATTGGCCGTTTCGTCGGTTTCTCGGTGCCGACCCTGGGCGCGGCAGCCAATTCAACCCGTATTATCGGCGCGTTCCTGCTGTTTGCTTTTCCGGCCGGGATCCTGTCATTACTGGCATTAACGGGCAGAATTCGTCAGTTTAAACGCGGCTGTCCTGCCTCAGTGGCCCTGTGTCTGTTGTTTGCATTCACCGGCGTGCTGGCGTTACAGCTCTCTTCTTCATCGCGGCAACTCTATCTGCTGCCTTTTATTGCCCCCCTCTCCATCCTTGCAGTCTATGGGGTGTTTATGTTGTCAGAGAAGTGGCTGCGAGTCTGGCAGCACGCTTCCACCCTGCTCTTTAGCGGACTGTCCATGGGCGTCTGGTTGATCTGGCTGATGAGCCTCTCTCCCCGCACCATGCCGTGGCTCTCCTGGCTCAGTAACTGGTTGCCGATGGATTTTCATATGCCATTGCAGCCCCTGGCGCTGGTGCCTGCACTGCTCCTCAGCGCTATCTGGCTGTTACGCCATCGCTGGCTGCACCACAGACCGGCTATCGCGGTGGTACAACAATGGTTTATCGGTATGACACTGCTGTGGGGGCTGGTTTTCAGCCTGCTGCTACCCTGGATAGAGTGTGCCAAAGGCTACCGGGACGTCTTTGCCAGTATGCAAAGCGCGCTTGCCGGTCAGTTTCAGGCGGGGGATTGTATGGCTTCTTATGATCTCGGCGAGTCCGAAGCGCCACTGCTCTATTACTACACCGGGATCTTGCACCATCCACTGGAATCGCCACAGCAGGACACTTCGTGCCGTTGGTTATTGATAGAGTATCGCGGACCCGTTGTCGCGCCAGAAGGTATGCAGCAGATTTGGCAGGGTCACCGTGATGGCGAGAAGAAGGAACGCTTTGCGCTGTTTCTGAGGAGACCGGGGTAAAGCCAGACCCTGGTTTGCCCTGCAACTCCTTTTGTCTGGCGATAGCATCTGTTATCATCCATGAACCCTCCTGCTGCTCCAGGCAGGTCTCTTTTTGTTAACATGAGGTTTTAGTCACACATGGCAACTGTAGGCATTTTCTTTGGTAGCGATACCGGTAATACCGAGAATATCGCTAAAATGATCCAGAAGCAGCTTGGTACAGCAGTGGCTGAAGTTCATGATATCGCTAAAAGTAGTACAAGTGACCTTGAATCATACTCTATTCTGCTGTTTGGG
>JBOFSC010000720.1:0-4341 GCA_051651345.1 Enterobacteriaceae bacterium | reverse complement strand
GTTCGCCAGATCGCTTATCGGCACAGAATCACCGAGGCGAACCCACTCCCCCTCTACACGATAACGGGCATCAACCGCATTCAGAGAGGTACTCAGTTTAAAGCGTAAATTGCTGCTCAGATTGGCTGAGCCCTGCCAGGTTAATTCCCGCAGCAGACAGATTTTGCCCTGACGTCCCTCCACCTCGCCATCACGGCAGGAGAGGTGCCCGGGGCGGCTCAGGGTCAGTTGACCGCCTTTCACCAGATGGTTCATCAGCACCTGATTACCGGCTGCTGAGCGGTTCTCATAACGCCACTGTCTGGAATCGCCCGGGGCCATATTGATCAGCGCGCGCCATCCCCCCCTTACTGAGGGTGATACCGTCATCCGCTGAAGAGGCAGCAAAATCTTCCGTCGGCAGGATTTGTGCCTCTTCTGTGGGGAGCGGCGCGTTCTCCCGGCTGATATGCCAGGCGGCCTGCTTCTCACCACGGCGGGGATTAAAAACCCCGTACAACGCAGTGCGTAAACCTTTTCTGAGTCGGTTACTGTTAAGGGTCGTAATATAGTGTTCTCCCCTGACCTGGTCATGAATCACCAGATATTCCAGGCGGGAGAGTTGATGGCTGTTTTCTCCTGCTGGCAGGCGGCTACCCCCTAAAGCGATACCGAAACGATCTCCCTGAGTATGTCGGGAGGCGGAATAGAATCCGGCTTTCAGCAGATTGCCGAGCTCGGAAAAATTATCAGTACTATGAACGTTGGGTTGTGCATCAGGCACAAACAGTTCCAGGAAGCTGGCCTGACGAAACTCTGCTACGGAAACAGGAGTCCCTGAAGGCATCCATTGTTGGCCGCCCCGATAATGTACACCGGGGCGATCGATACGGCTGCGCAACACAAACTGAATATCACCCGTGTTACCCTCCGGGAGCTCTGCCGTGATCTTTCTTAGCTGACAGCTTGTCCCGTTAAGGCCCTCTACCACTTCACTATGGCAACGAGCTACACCCCCATCGGGACGCTGTAATGTGATTTTACCCTGTTGGGTCACCTGGGCGCTGACGTTAATCTCCTGCTGATTGGGTAGCTTCTTATGCAGAGAAAAGGAGATGTTGCCTCCGGGAGAGAGGCTGGTTAACTGTGCCAGTGCCGCATCGCTGAGGAGCAGATTGTCATAAGGCACGGTTTGCGGCAGCGCACTGAAATTAACCTCCTGCTGCTGCCCGTGCCGGTCCGCCACCGCTCGAAACGCGCCTTCGGGCTCGGCTTTGAGAATCTCCACTGACTCCTGGCGCCGGTTGCCTGAATAGAGAATTACCGGACGCCGATTACGCCCTGCCTCATGTCGGCTGCCATAGAGCAGAATGGGCTCAGCCCCCGCAATAGTGTTGCCGGATGAGTGTGTGGTGGTGAGATATTGATTACCGGCAACCTGATCATCCACCATCAGAATATCTATCTGCTGATTCAAATGAGAAACCACTGGTGGAGTCAGGGTCTCCATCGGTGGATTTTGCTGTTCTGGTACAGGGGCTTGCTCTCCCTCGGCGGGGGGATCAATAGGTGCCGGTAGCACCGCCGGAGGTGAGGTTAGCACCGGATCATGAGGATTTTCTATTGGTGCGGGTTCATTATTCTGTGTGTTCTCTGCAGCGTGTTGCTGTGCAGATTCATTGGCCTGGAGTGGAAAGGAGGCAAACAGAATGGCAAGCAGAGAGCTTATTACCAGCTTTTTAGCGACCGAATAAAAAACATGATTCGTCATGTATACCCATCCTTAACCACCACAACAGGCTAATACCAAGCCCTGGCTTTTATAATTGACTGACTAAAATTGAAAAAAGGAGATGAGAGTAGCGGAGTAAATCAGGGGGACTCGGGCAGACATCTCCTTTGTGAAAGAGAAAACAGTATAAACAGGCAATGCTGTCTTCTTAATGAGGTGAACATTACATTTGTGTAATAAACATTTCTTACTGATAGCCAATCAATATCATCATTCTCACCTTGAGCAATTCCCTGCAGGTGATAATATTTATTAACGACTCTTTTTTATCTATCTTATCAGACTTATAGAAGGGGTAAACACAATGAGACGCATACTCATTCTGGTTGGTTCGTTATTATTGTCATCACAAGCACTGGCCCATACTGGGCTGCATATTGAAAACAGTTTTATCTCAGGTTTATTACACCCCTTAAGTGGTCTGGATCATCTATTGGTGATGCTGGCGGCGGGTTTATGGATCAGCTCTCTGGCGACCGGGCTGTGCTGGAAAATGGGGGCGCTGTTTGTGGCCGGTATGGTGGGTGCCGCCTATTGTGCCTCTGCTCTGGGCGCGTTGCCGGGGGTTGAGCTGGCAATAGCATTATCGGTCACCGCTATGGGATTTTTATTGCTGACCCGCCTGAAGTTACAATCGGCATTAATGGGTTTTCTGCTGATGACATTTGGCGCGTTTCACGGTTATGCCCACGGGCTGGAAGCGCCACTGACGGGCTTTTCTTACTATATTGCCGGATTCAGCCTGATGTCACTGACGCTGATCCTGGTTGGTATCGCCATTGGTCGGGTACTGCAACCCCTGCGCCTGAATCAGATGATTATGCGCGCTATCGGTGCAGTATTGGTACTGCTGAGCGGGTCATGGATTTTTACCTGAGTCGGCGATAGCGGACATAAAAACAGGGACACATAGTCGCTTCTGTTAAGTCAATTATGTGTCCGGTCTGAACAGAACGATGATCGAGCCACCAAAGACTGCATCAGTACCCGCTGCATAAACACCATAGATGCTGTAAACCACACCGATAGTGCTGATCAGCGAGGTGAAGCGATACAGGCTATGACGGCCAGCAGGGTGATAATGTTGCCCACGGTGGGGTTAAACATTATGCTAAATACCAGGCCGAAAGGCGCTTCGGATTGAGCCAGCTCCGCATTAGGTACAATAACCTGAATCACAGAAGTGGAAGCGATATAAACGATAGCGGCAAATGCAGTGCCGAACAGACAGGCCAGCGGCACGTTCTTTTCCGGGTTTTCTACTGCGCCAGAGTTGGCCCCGGCAGACTCAATCCCCAGAAATGCCCACAGCGTCAGAGCAATACCAGAAGAGATAGCATTACCATCACTCAGATGATGTGGATTCCATGCCCCCTCAAACATGGCAGGATCAAACCAGAACCAACCGATAACAGAGAGACCCACGACCGGAATGATAATACCCCATACGGTTAAGGCAGAGAGATATCCGGTGATTTTGGGACCTTTAAAGTTGGCGACCATAGTCAGGGCCAAAATCGCGACAACGGATAAGAAGGTATTAACAGGTGACTCTTTGATCCACGGAATAAAGGGGGCCAGATAACCTGAGGCTGATACGGCAATCGCCACGCAGCTAATCACCAGACAAACATAATAAGTGTAAGAGGCGATAAAGAAAGATGATTTTCCATGTGCTTCTTGTGAATAAGCGGACATCCCGCCGGGACGGGTACAAAAGCGTCCGCACTTGGCGAAAGCATAGGCAATACACATTGAGCCTATTGCCGTCACGAGCCACGATAGTATTGAAATTGCGCCAGTTTGGGCAAGGCTTGCGGGTAGCATAATAATGCCTGAGCCCATCATATTAACAGCAACAAGAATGGATGCTGGATCCGGTTAAAGTCAGTCTGTTAACCCCAGGGTTAAATCACGATGGTTCTCTGCAGGAGAACGGTATTCCGGCTGCACTGGTCACCGCTTACCTCTCTAACCTGGGTATCGTGCCGACCCGTACCACCGATTTCCAGGTGATGTTCCTGTTCTCTATGGGGGTCACCAAAGGTAAATGGGTCACCCTGATGAACAGCCTGATGGCATTCAAAAAGCATTATGATATGAATGCACCGCTGAAAGATGTCATGCCTAACCTGGTCAGCAGCGCACCGGAGCTTTATACCAGTCTGGGGATGCGTGACTTGGGCGACAAGATGATCGCCTTCCTGAAAGAGCATAATCCAAGCCATAAACTGAATCAGGCCTATGAGTCACTGCCTCAAATCGATCTGCTGCCACGGGATGCATTTAGTCAACTGGTGGCCAACAATGTGGAACTGGTTTCAATCTATGAGCTGGAAGGTCGCACTGCCGCGAACTCTGTGATTCCTTATCCGCCAGGCATTCCGATGATGATGTCCGGTGAAATTTTTGGAGATCAGGATAGCCCGCTGATTGGCTATCTGCAGGCGCTGCAACTCTGGGATGATACCTTCCCCGGTTTCGAACACGAAACTGAAGGTGCTGAAAAAGAGCATGGTGTGTATCACGTCATGTGCATCAAAAGGTGAAATAAGGAGCCCGGATTCGTC
>JBOFSC010000719.1:0-5070 GCA_051651345.1 Enterobacteriaceae bacterium | reverse complement strand
ACAGAATCCGCGTACGGTGTTGCCACGAGCACTCAATACCATCCCCATTCGTTTTGCTCTGTTCTATATTCTCTCCATTGCCACCATTATGATGGTTACCCCCTGGAGAGAGATTAGCGCCGCTAATAGCCCCTTTGTGCAGCTGTTTATGCTGGTCGGTTTACCTGCTGCAGCCGGTATCATCAACTTTGTGGTGCTGACCTCTGCGGCCTCCTCCACCAACAGTGGTATCTACTCCAACAGCCGCATGTTATACGGTCTGGCTAAAGACAGAGAGGCGCCGGGCATTTTTGCTAAGCTGTCTGTGCGTTCCGTTCCCTCCAGCAGTTTGGTTTTCTCCAGTCTCTGTCTGTTGGGCGGCGCAGTTTTGATCTATCTGGTACCGAATATCGTTACTGCCTTTACCCTGGTCACCACCGTCTCCGCCACGCTGTTTATTTTTGTCTGGGGGATGATTCTGTATACCTATATCGTCTATCGCCGTAAGCGCCCGGAACTGCATGCGGCGTCCAGCTATAAAATGCCTGGGGGCGTTTTCATGTGCTGGGTCTGTCTGGCCTTTTTTGCTTTTGTTCTGGTGCTGCTGGCGGCAGAACACGATACCCGGGCAGCCCTGATGGCGACCCCAATATGGTTTGTGGTTCTGGCTATTGCCTGGCTGTGCGGCTGTGGCAAAAAATCCACCAGTTCAACAGCGGCTTACTCTGAAAATTCTTAAACCATAATATTATGATACCCAAAGTATTTCGAGTTGCGGCCAACAATGCAGCAACTTGAAAGACGACGGGGATCACTGCTCTTCATCATCGACAATCAACCGCTTACCCAGACAGATCACATCCTGCTCTTCATAGCCCAGTTTGTCGTACATGGCGATCACGGCACTGTTATCCTCCCTGACCAGTAACTGTATCTTGGGACATCCCTGTGCTTTCAGCTTTTTCTCCAGACGGCTCATCAGCGCATTACCGATACCGCGTCCACGAAAATCAGGATGTACCGCCAGATAATTGGCCCAGCCACGGTGGCCATCATAGCCGCCCATTACCGTTCCCACCAGCTCACCAGCCAGCTCCGCCACCAGAAACAGGTCCGTGCCATGGTGCTGTTTACGTTCAATATCGGTTTCCGGATCATTCCATGGTCTGAGCAGATCACACAGTTCCCACAGGGTAATTACCGTCTCAAAATCATCTTGTCGATAGACTCGAATATCCATGGTGTTTGAACCTCAGAAAATGTTTTAACCTCAGAAAATGGTTTAGCCTCAGAAAGTCGTCCCTCCCCTGAGCAGGGAGGGAACTGGAGCCACGATTTCTATTTACGGGATTGTGCCTCTACAGCAGCCAAAGCCACCATATTGACTATCCGGCGTACCGAAGCCACCGGCGTGAGGATATGAGCAGAATAGGCAATACCCATTAACACCGGCCCCACAGTCACCCCTGTTGAAGAGCTCACCCGCAACAGATTGTAACTGATACGTGCAGCTTCCATACCCGACATAATCAGCAGGTTGGCGGAACCCTTCAGCGGGCTGTCCGGCAGCAGGTTATGGCGTACACTTTCACTGAGAGCCGCATCCCCATGCATCTCACCATCCACTTCCAGAGCGGGTGCCATCATTTTCAGCAGTTCCAGAGTACGGCGCATTTTAATCGCACTCGGGCTGTCATTGCTGCCAAAGTTGGAGTGAGAAACCAGTGCGACCTTCGGCTCAATACCAAAACGGCGCATGGTTTCTGCGGCCAGCATGGTGATCTCGGCCAGTTGCTCAGGAGTGGGGTTCTCATTGACGTAGGTATCGGCAATAAAAGTATTACCACTGGGTAGCAGTAACGCATTCATGGCACCTGCGATATGGCGCCCTTTGCAGTACCCCAGGACCTCTTCGATAATGCGGAAATGTTCGTTATAGGTTCCCACGGTACCGCAGACCAGGGCATCGGCTTCACCGCGTTTGACCATCAGGGCACCGATCAGCGTAGTATTACCGATCACCGCACGTCTGGCGCTCTCCTGAGAGATGCCACGGCGTTTCATAATTTGGTAATACTCGCTCCAGTATTCATGGAAACGGGGATCCGATTCATTATTGACGATATCAAAATCTTTACCCGCTTCTATCTGCAAGCCTAACTTTTGCAGACGCGCTTCGATCACCGCCGGACGGCCGATCAGAATGGGATAAGCCAGCCCCTGGGTGACCAGTTCCTGAGTCGCATGCAGTGTCCTGGGCTCTTCCCCTTCAGCCAGTACCACCCGCTGCAGTGATTTTTTAGCCTGAGAGAAGATAGGCTTCATAAACAGATTGGTTTTATAGACAAACTGGCTCAGTTGCTCTTCATAAGCTACGAAATCAGTGATCGGTCTCAGGGCTACACCGCTGTCCATGGCTGCCCGGGCCACTGCCGGTGCAATCTTGATAATCAGACGGGGATCAAACGGTTTCGGGATCAGATACTCCGGACCAAACGATAACTCCTGTTGATCACCATAGGCAGAGGCCACTATCTCATTCTGCTCGGCCAGGGCCAGATCGGCGATGGCATACACACAGGCCAGCTTCATCTCTTCATTGATGGTGGTGGCACCCACATCCAGCGCGCCCCGGAAAATAAACGGGAAGCACAAAACGTTATTCACCTGGTTGGGATAGTCAGAACGGCCGGTACAGATAATCGCATCCGGGCGCACGGCTTTCGCCAGGGGCGGCAGGATCTCCGGCTCAGGGTTAGCCAGGGCCAGAATCAGCGGTGAAGGCGCCATCCCTTTCACCATCTCTTCAGTTAACACCCCGGCACTTGAGCAGCCGAGGAAAATATCAGCCCCCGCTATCACATCCGCCAGGCTACGTTTGCCGCTGTCCACCACCGCATAGGCGGCTTTACTGGCAGCCATATTGTCATCACGGCCCTGGTAGATCACCCCTTTGGAGTCACATACTGTGATATTTTCCCGCTTCATACCGAGAATCAGCAGCAGATTGAGGCAGGCAATAGCCGATGCGCCAGCACCCGATGCCACCAGACGCACATCCTCTATCTTTTTCTTCACCACCCGCAAGCCGTTGATCACCGCAGCACTGCAGATAATGGCCGTACCGTGCTGATCATCGTGGAATACGGGAATCTTCATGCGCTCACGCAGTTTCTGTTCAATATAGAAGCACTCAGGTGCCTTGATATCTTCCAGATTAATACCGCCGAAGGTGGGTTCCAGTGAGGCGATAATATCGATCAGTTTATCGGGATCGGTTTCATCTATCTCAATATCAAATACATCGACACCGGCAAATTTCTTAAACAGAACCCCTTTACCTTCCATTACCGGCTTACCCGCCAGGGCACCGATATTGCCTAATCCGAGCACTGCCGTACCATTGGAGATAACGCCCACCAGATTACCCCGGGAGGTGTATTTATAGGCATCGAGGGGATTCGCAGCGATATCGAGACAAGGAACTGCTACCCCTGGGGAGTAGGCCAGCGCAAGGTCATGTTGTGTTGCGAGGGGTTTGGTCGGTGTAACTTCAATCTTTCCAGGAACAGGATATTGATGAAAATCCCGTGCACTTTGTTTCAATTGTTCGTCCATCACAGTTCCTTTTCTTTATGTGCTGATAGATTAATTTGAAAAATTCTCTAAATAACTGTGCAAAAACAGTGTGCTGCTTCAGGCTGGTTGGGATGAGAGAGGTAAGTTATCAGACCCGCCGTAAATCCATCCCTGGAGGCTCAAACTTGCCGCGTCCTGCGGCAAATGGTCTGCTAACTTACCTCCCTCATCCCTCTGTACTTTCAGGCACATTTATTTAGCGGGAATAGGGTTATCATACCCTTAATTATTGCTGCTGTCCCGCTACAGCTGCATTGTCATCAGGTGAGTATTTCCCCCTGCCGCCGCGCTGTTGACGCTGATACTACGCTCCTGCAGCAGGCGCTCCAGTAAAATGTGACCACAGCCACAGGCATAACCCTGGATCGGGATCACACTACCCGCGTTCTGTGCCGCTTGCTGATTGATATTCAGCAAGCCCTCCGCATCTGCATGGACCAGTAAGGCATCATACTGGCCCTCACCCTTTACACCATCGACGCTGAAATGAATCTGTTGCTGAACCTGCAGCGGCAGTCTGTGCCACAACGCGCGTTGCAGGGGCAGATCCTGCCATAACACCTGAGATCCGGTAGCCAACAACGCCGCCAGTTGCAGCAGCAGATCTGGCTCGCTGTTTGCCAGCGCCAGAACCCTTCTGCGCCCCTGCAGACAATAGCTGTTAATCTCACCGGTGGGACCACGCAGTTCATAACAGCGTCCCGATAAGCTATGGCTGATAAACGCGTTACTGCGCTGTAGCAGAGTCAAATCATCCTGCTGTTCCAGCCACTGTAAAAAGGCCTGACAGGTCGCAGTATGAGGTTCTTCAGATTGCTGCCAGTTAAGATCAGGCAGGATTTCTGTTGCCGGATAGTCACGCAGCAATCGGTACATATAGAGGGGGCCGCCTGCCTTGTGGCCGGTGCCCGATAACCCCTCGCCGCCAAATGGCTGGACACCCACCACCGCACCGACCATATTGCGATTAACATAGAGATTACCCACATGGGCTTTATCAATCAATTGCTGCACACGCCGGGCGATACGGCTGTGGATGCCCATAGTCAGGCCATAGCCACTGTCATTGATCTGGCCGAGAACCTGATCCAGCTCCTGAGCGGAGTAACGCACCACATGTAACACCGGACCAAATACCTCCTGACGCAACTCATCCGCAGAGTGTAATTCGATCAGAGTCGGCACAATAAACTCTCCCTGAGACAGCCCACTCGTCTCTGGCGACCAGGCTTCCTGTGTCACTTGCTTGCCCTGCTGTTTCATTTGGGCGATATGCTGCTCAATACGCTCTCTGGCTTCACGATCGATGATAGGGCCCACATCCGTGCTGAGCGCCAGGGGATTAGCGACAGTGAGCTGTGCCATGGCTCCCTTCAGCATATGTAAGGTGTGTTCAGCTACCTCTTCCTGGACAAAAAGGAGGCGCAGAGCGGAACAGCGCTGACCGGCACT
>JBOFSC010000718.1:0-3704 GCA_051651345.1 Enterobacteriaceae bacterium | reverse complement strand
TACAGAATATTCTGAATTTTTTTGCGACTCATGGTCAACGAGCTCATCCCAGGCGAGATCAGAAAAGTATGTTGCTATCGTTAGGTCTTAGTATTTACCCTGTAATGAATTAAAGGTACATCAATGTGTTATGAGCTTGAGTACCTACATATGATTCTGTTGACTGTTACAGCATACTGCCTTGTGACACCAGAACGAAGAAGGAAAGGCTATATGCTATAACCCTATGGAATATATCAATCCAGTGAGGGGAAACGGTGTGCATATTTATCCACCCACATAGCGGTGGCGCCACACACAGCGGCGGGCATCACCAGCATATTCAGCAGCGGTATCATGGCGAACAGCGACACCATACAGCCAAACTGTAACTGCATCCCGCTCTGCTGTTTCAGTGTCTGACGCATAGTCGCAAAAGGCACTTTGTGGTTATCGAAAGGGTAATCACAATATTGAATCGACATCATCCAGGCACCAAACAGAAACAGCAGAAATGGCCCTAACAGTTGACCAATACCAGGAATCAGGGAGATAACCAGCAGCAGTAAAAAGCGGGGCACGGTATAGAGAAACTTTTGTGCTTCGCGCAGTAAAATGCGTGGAATATCACGGCACAGAGAGATAATCCCACTGTCGGGGGGAGCCTTGCCGGTGAGACGCGCTTCGAGTTGCTCTGCCAGTAACCCGTTGAAGGGGGCGGCTATCCAGTTGGCGACGGTGGTAAAAAAGTAGCCATAGAGCAGCAAAACAGAGAGTATGGCCAGCAACCACAGGATAGTGCTAATCCACTGCAGCCAGCCTGGCACATAGGAGAGCAGGCTATCGATCCACTGTTGGATATGGCTGACCAGCCACCACAGGCCCGAAGCCATCAGCAGAATATTGGCCAGCAGAGGCAACAGAACAAAACGGCGCAGGACGGGCAACCACATTAGCTTCCAGCCAAAAAGAAAATAGTGCAGACCGCTACTATTACTATGTGGCGAAAACAAAGACGGCGGTGGTGAAAATGGAGAAGAGGGTTGCGAAAATGGGGAAGATGTCATCATAGCGTGGCAATAACTCGCTGTTGTCAGGATATTAGCTATCCTATTGTATAAGATTTATCTTGCAGCTGATATTTGCTAAGCAAAAAAAAATGGATTGTGTAATAATTATTGGCGAAAATCGCTGTTAACCCTTGCAGTTAGTCGTATATGTAAATAGAGTTATACCCAAAATAGCTCAAGCGGGGTGCCTCAGCGCAACCCATTTGACAGACAACGGGTAAAAATCGTATCTGCCATTGTGGCATTTTGTTGAGTACAACCAGAGACAGTACCGATGCAGGATTTGCGTCTGATTTTGATTATCGTAGGTGCAGTGGGGATTGCCGCTCTGCTGCTGCATGGTCTGTGGAGCAGTCGTCGGGAACATTCCTCGCTGTTTCATAAATCTAAAAAACGTCATACCAAAATGCCGTCGTCAACTCCATTGACCCGGGAAGCAGACGAAGGTGTGGGCGAAGTGCGCATCTTACGCAAGGCCAGCACCTCTCCTGTGGAGCCGACCATGGGCCAGTATGAGGGGCAAGCGGATTTGGTGGATAATGGCGAGAGTCAGCTGCCGATGAGTGAAGAGCTTGCGCAGCCTGATTCCCGGCAACAGGAGCAGAACGTCCTGGCAGAACGTCAGTTTGCCGAGATGCAGTTGCAACTGGAAATGCCCCTGCCTGAAGATGAAGAGGATGAGCCGGAGCAACCCAGTGCTGCGATGGAAAAACAGCCTCAGCGCCAGCGCGAGTTGGTGATCGTCTTACATGTTGCTGCCCATACTGGAGAGCAGTTTGCCGGTGAGGCGCTGCTGCAAAGCGTGTTGCAGGCGGGTTTCCACTTTGGTGCTATGTCCATCTTCCATCGTCATATTCATCCCTCAGGAAGTGGTGCGGTTCTGTTTAGTCTTGCCAATATGGTGAAGCCAGGTTCCTTTAGCCTGGAGAATATGGCTGAATTCAGCACGCCGGGTGTCTCTCTGTTTATGATGGTACCCTCTTATGGCGATGCCAGTCAGAATTTCAAACTGATGCTGCAGTCCGCCCAGCGCATTGCTGATGATGTCGGCGGTGTGGTGCTGGATGATGAGCGCCGTATGCTGACGCCGCAAAAACTGGAGTATTATAAAGCCCGAATTAAAGAGACCCTGGAAGCGGCAGCAGAAGCTGGCGCGTGATCTGACGGGCACCCTCTCCCGGCCCTGACGGGCCACCCTCTCCCACCAGTGGGAGAGGGGATATAATTGTTCATCTGGTGATGTATGCAACCCTCATTGAATCAACAAATCCAATCGTTACGTACGCAATTGCGCGAATATGAGTATCAGTATCATGTGCTTGATGATCCTACTGTACCTGATGCGGAATATGATCGGCTGATGGCAGAGCTGCGTGAGCTGGAAAAGTCTCATCCTGAGTTAATCACGGCGGATTCACCGACCCAGAGAGTCGGTGCTGCGCCCCTGAGCGAGTTTCGCCAGATCCGCCATGAAGTGCCGATGTTATCCCTGGATAATGTTTTCGATCAGGAGAGCTATGAGGCATTTGATAAGCGGATACATGAGCGCCTGCACCAGGAGCAGCCCCTGACTTTTTGCTGTGAGTTTAAGCTGGATGGCCTGGCGGTGAGTTTGCTCTATGAGCAGGGCGAGCTAATACAGGCGGCGACCCGTGGTGACGGCACCACCGGAGAAGATATCACCAGTAATGTGCGCACGATCCGCGCGATCCCGCTGCGTTTGCGGGGAGAAAATATCCCCCGGCGTCTGGAAATTCGTGGTGAGGTCTTTATGTCCCATACGGGATTTAACCGATTGAATGAAGAAGCCCAGCGCAAGGGTGAAAAGGTGTTTGCCAATCCGCGCAATGCCGCAGCGGGCTCTTTGCGCCAGCTTGATCCGCGCATTACCGCAAAACGGCCCCTCTCTTTCTTCTGTTACGGTGTGGGGCAGGTGGAGCAGGGTTCTCTGCCCGACAGTCACTGGCAACGGCTGCAACTGTTTAAGCAGTGGGGGTTACCGGTCAGTGATCAGGTGCGTTTATGCCGTGGCAGTAGCGAGGTGCTGGCATTCTATCAGCAGACCCAGGAGCAAAGAGAGCGTCTGGATTTTGATATCGATGGCGTGGTCATCAAAGTCGATGCGCTGGAACTGCAGGAGCAACTGGGTTTTGTGGCGCGAGCACCTCGCTGGGCGGTGGCATTTAAGTTTCCGGCCCAGGAGCAGATGACGGTGCTGAAAGATGTGGAGTTCCAGGTGGGGCGCACGGGGGCGATAACCCCAGTGGCGCGTCTGGAGCCGGTACAGGTGGCGGGTGTGGTCGTCAGCAACGCCACCCTGCATAATGCAGATGAAATTGCCCGTCTGGGGCTGCGCATCGGCGATAGCGTGATTATCCGCCGAGCAGGGGATGTGATCCCGCAAGTGACCGCTGTGGTGGAGGCGAGACGTCCGGCAGATAGTCGCGAGATCCATTTCCCTGTCTCTTGCCCGGTGTGCGGCTCTCATATTGAGCGTATTGAAGGGGAGGCGATAGCCCGTTGCAGCGGCGGCCTGTTCTGTCCGGCACAGCGCAAAGAAGCCCTGTGGCACTTTGTTTCCCGTCGCGCGCTGGATGTAGATGGGATGGGCGTGAAGATTATCGAGCAACTGGTGGATCGGGAGTATGTTCAAAG
>JBOFSC010000717.1:0-4169 GCA_051651345.1 Enterobacteriaceae bacterium | reverse complement strand
CCATCGCCTCGGCTTTTCATGACTCCCTGGGGATCGCCAGTTGGGTGACCGGTATTTTTGTTGCGCTGGCGGTGGCCGGGGTGACTCTGGGCGGTCTGCGGACTATCGCCTCTTTTACCGAAAAGGTGGTGCCCACTATGGCGCTGTTCTATCTGATAGGGGCGATTTTGCTGCTGATGATGAACTACGCCTATATCCTGCCAGCCTTTAAAGCGATTTTTGTTGCAGCCTTTAATCCCCAGGCGGTGTTAGGGGGCGGTGCCGGAGTGGCGATACAGCAGGCGATGCGTTTTGGTATTGCCCGTGGTCTCTTCTCTAATGAGGCCGGAATGGGTTCAACGCCCCATGCCCATGCCGTGGCTAAAGTTCGCTCTCCCTATGAGCAGGGCTATGTGGCGATGATGGGGGTTTTTATCGTCTGTCTGATCGTGACCCTGACCGGGTTAGTGATCATCACTTCCGGGTTGAAAATGTGGGCGGAAAGTGGTCAGGTGAACCCCTCGTTCCTGTCGGTATTTAGCAGTAAGGGCACCGGCATCACGGTGACACAGTATGCCTATGAGCATATTTTTGGGCAGACTGGCGGCATCTTTATTGCGATATCGCTATTTTTCTTCGCCTTCTCGACCATTATTGGCTGGTACTACTATGCGGAAACCAACGTCCGCTATCTTTTCTCCTCCATGGTGGCGGTACGGATCTTCCAGTGTCTGGTGATTGTCAGCGTATTCCTTGCCTCTTTTATTAAAGTGGAATTGATATGGAATATGGCGGATATGTTTAATGGCCTGATGGTGCTCCCCAATCTGGTGGCCTTGCTGTTGTTATCCCCGGTGGTGATTCACTACACCCGCCAGGCGGTCTATCGGCGTGAGATGGAGCAGATGAGGGTGCAGGAGTAATCCTAAGGATTGTCCTGCAGGATCTGGCTGAGGATCTCAGCCAGTTGCGCCATTTCACTGTCCAGTACCGACACCGGGAAGATCCTCGCCTGCTCCTGATGCGTTACGGCGATCACCGGGGTCTTCGCCTCACGTAGCAGGGTCAGCCAGCGATTGGCCGAGCGGCGAGCGGGCAGCGCGAGGGCCCAGGTGGCAAAAGATTTACGTGGTGTGGTGCCCCCGCCCACCATGCAGTGAGCCGACTCTACAGCGAGAGGTTCCGACAAAGCGGCCAGCAGCGCTTGTGCCCGTTGATAGTGCCACTCCGACGGCTGGCTGGCCATCTCTGCCAGGCGTTTCTGCGCCGGGTCCTGGTGATTCAGGCGCTGGATCAGTTGGGCTTCCAGCAGCGCATAGGTCACCTTACCGGGGCGAACCACACGCATTAAAGGATGTTGTGCGAGGGTTTGGATCAGATCGCGCCGGCCACTGATAATCCCCCCCTGAACACTGCTCAGCATTTTATCACTGGAGAAGCAGACCAGATCGGCACCATTGTGCAGATAGTGGGCTACCGTGTGTTCACCAGGCAGCCAGTTTTCCTGATTGCCGGAGCCCTGATCCACCACAAGATGGACATGGGGGGGCAGGGCGGCAGCCAGTTGCGCTATATCTGGCGAATGGGTAAAACCCGTGATATGAAAATTGGAAGGATGCACCAGCAGCACCAGGGCGGTATCTGGGGTGATGGCCTGCAGATAATCATCCACGGTGGTGACATTGGTGGTGCCCACATCACGTAAAATCGCCCCGGCGCAGCGAATAATATCGGGGATACGAAATCCGCCACCGATCTGTATTTGCTCGCCCCGTGACACCAGGACCTCTTTACCTGCCGCCAGCGCTGAGATGGTCAGATGCAGGGCTGCCGCATTATTATTGACCAGCAGGCTGTCATCGGCACTGCATAATGCCCGCAAAAGTTGAGGTAACAGGCCCATACGCTGACCGCGTTTACCACTGTGCAGATCCAGCTCCAGATTAGAATAACGGCACACCTGTTCCCCCGCCTGCTGCCAGAGCTCGAGGGAGAGGGGTGCACGGCCCAGATTGGTGTGGATCATAATTCCGGTGGCATTGATCACCGGTTGCAGGCGCTGGCGCTGTGTTTGATGTAAAGCGCGCTCAATATGTGCCAGCAACTCGGCTGCAACATAGCTTTCCCCTGCAGAGAGCAGAGTCTGGCGGTAGGTGTTAACCTGCTGACGCACGATTTCCAGCACAACAGGACGGCTCAATTGCTCAATATAGGCAGCGATACGGGGAGAGTGTAACAACTTATCGATTTGCGGGATGGCAGCCAGGGTGTTCACAGAGATCAAGCTCCTGTTGTGAGTTCTCCCCGGCAGTTTATCATCGGAGGGCCAGAAAACAAAAACCCCGCTAGACTGGCGGGGTTTCTGTGGCATCCTGGCCTGGATTCAATGAGGGCGCAATGAATCTGTATATATAGACTTACAGGGTTGTGGAAAGTTCAGCGCCAGGGCAGAAAAAAGAAAATTATTTTTTATCTCTTTGTTTTATAGTTTAATTTATTTTCAACTTTTTTCTGTCCCGCGCGGAACCATGATAAAGTTAAACCGCAGGTCAACATAACTGTATTTGTCCGGTGTTGTGCGTGTGAAAAAGGTATAATCGCGTTAACCCTATCATAAAGAAGATGTTACTACTAAGTCAGGTCGATATTTATGGATGAGACACAAAAGCAATTATTAGCAGATGAAGCTAAATACTGCTCATTTGGTGATACGGTTCACTATGTTGAGCCACCGAAAATTTTTGACAGCTGTGAAGGTAGTTATCTGTTTGATGCTGAAGGCACGCCTTATCTGGATTTACAGATGTGGTATTCAGCGGTCAACTTTGGCTACAGCAATCAGCGTCTGAACGATGTGTTGAAAAAGCAGATCGATACTCTGCCGCAAGTGGCCAGTCAGTATCTGCATCCCACCAAGATCGAGCTGTGTAAAGCCATTGCTCAGGATATGGAGCGGAAATTCGGCTTGCCTGGACGCGTGCACTTCAACGTCGGGGGCTCCCAGTCTGTCGATGACTCTCTGAAGCTGGTGCGCAACTTCACCCGGGGTAAGAGCCGGATGTTTGCTTTTGAAGGGGGCTACCACGGGCGCACGCTCGGTGCCTCTTCCATCACCTCCAGCTATCGTTATCGCCGCCGTTTCGGTCATTTTGGCGAGCGGGCTCACTTTATTCCGTTCCCTTATCCGTTCCGTCGTCCGAAAGGCATGACAGCGGAAGAGTATGCGGAGAAGCTGATCGCTGAGTTTGCCCGCCTGTTTGAAAATGAGTACCACGGCCTGTGGGATCCTAAAGTGAAGGAGTCGGAATTTGCCGCCTTCTACATCGAGCCGATTCAGGGCACCGGTGGCTATGTGATCCCGCCACGTAACTTCTATCCCGGTCTGAAAAAAGTGCTGGATGAGCACGGTATTCTGCTGGTGGTGGATGAGATCCAGATGGGTTTCTACCGTACCGGTAAACTGTGGTCAGTGGAGCACTTTGGTATCACGCCTGATGTGCTGGTGTTCGGTAAGGCGCTGACCAATGGCCTTAACCCGCTGGCGGGTGTCTGGGCCCGTGAGGAGATGATCAATCCGACCATTTTCCCACCGGGATCCACCCACTCGACTTTTGCTTCCAACCCTCTGGGGACGGCGGTTGGCCTGGAAGTGATGAACATGCTGGCTGAGAGGGATTACGAAAAGCAGGTGATGGAGAGCGGTGCTTACTTCCTTGAAGGGCTGAAATCACTGCAATCCCGCCACGTCGAAATTGGTGATGTGGATGGTCTGGGCCTGGCCCTGCGTGCAGAGCTGTGTACGACGGATGGTTTCACTCCCAACAAGGCGCTGTTGGATAAGATGGTGGATATTGGCCTCGCGGGCGACCTCACTTATCAGGGCAAGAAAACCGGCCTGGTGCTGGATGTGGGTGGCTACTACAAAAACGTCATCACCTTTGCCCCTTCCCTGGAAATCAGCCGCGCAGAAATCGATCAGGCGATAGAGTTGCTGGATCAGGCGCTGGTGCTGGCGAAGAAAAGCGTATAATTTTCTTCTTCTCCCGGATAACCCTTCTCTCGCCACTGAGAGAGGGGTTTTTAATTATTGAACAAGGGATAGCTTACGGCGGGAGAGTCAGGTGGAAACATTAAAACAAGATGAGTTGATGGGAACAGGAGCTCATTTTGCCAATCTGCTGGAAAATGAA
>JBOFSC010000716.1:0-1352 GCA_051651345.1 Enterobacteriaceae bacterium | reverse complement strand
GGAGTCGGGTTTTGCCGCTTCTAAACATATTCTGGAGCGTCAATATGAAGTGGGCTTCCAGGAGCACGCCTATATTGAGCCGGAAACAATCACCGCCTGGCTGGATCCCACAGAGAAGCATATCGTCATTACCGGTTCCATCCAGAACCCGCACCGGGTACGCAGCTTCGTGGCCCGTTTTATGGGCATGCCGCAATCCCAGATCAATATCAAACGCGCCGTGATGGGTGGCTCCTTCGGGGGTAAGGACGATGTGATAGATCACCTCTCCTGCCGTGCCGCGTTGATGGCAACGTTGACTGAACGTCCGGTGAAGTTTACCTATACCCGTGAACAGTCCATTCTGGAGAGTTGCAAACGCCACCCGTACAAAATGAACTACAAAGTGGGCCTGGATGATCAGGGCCATATTCTGGCGATGAAGATAGATATCCTGGCAGACAGCGGCGGTTATGCTGCCTCCACACCTTTTGTCACCTGGCGTAGTTCTGTACAGGCTGCCGGCCCCTACAATATCCCTAATGTGCATATTGATGTTACCGGTGTCTATACCAACAACAGCTACACCTCAGCCATGCGCGGGTTTGGTTCTCCCCAGGTGATCTTCGCCAATGAAAGCCTGATGGATGAAATTGCGGAATATATGAATATGTCTCCTGTGGAGATCCGCATGATCAATGCCCTGAAACAGGGTGATGCCAGCATTACCGGTCAGGTATTTGATAAACATACCGTCTCCGTGCAGGAAGTTCTGACCCGTGCCGTGAAAGCCTCTGAATTTGAGGCAAAGCAGAAACATTACCGCGAGCTGAATAAACAAGCGGGCCCCCTGCGTTATGGTATCGGCCTTGCCGTCAGTTATCGTGGCATGTCCATCGGTGCCGAAGGTGTCGATACCTCCACGGCGCTGATCCAGGTCAATGAGGATGGCAGTATCAATATCTCCACCTCGGTCAGTGAGAATGGTCAGGGATTGCAAACCGCTATGGTGCTTATCGCGGCGGAAACCTTTGGCGTCCCCACCAGTGAAATCTGCTTCCATGAACCCCCCACCTCAGTGATTGGTGATGGCGGCTCCACTGCGGCAACCCGTGGCACCCTGGTGGGCGGTGGTGCAATTCTGGATGCAGCAAAGCGAATTAAAGAGCGCATTCTCAGCGTGGTGGGTAAAGATATTCAGGCGACGGAACTGGCTCAAACCGAGTGGCGCGATGGCTTGATTATCAACAAAAAGCAGCCCAATCTCTCCATCAGCTTTAAAAACGCCGCTAACCGCACCAAGTGGGCCAGCGTCAGCATGAACGAATTTGGCTGGTTTGTGCCACCTCCCATTCACTGGGATGAAGAAAAAG
>JBOFSC010000715.1:0-11816 GCA_051651345.1 Enterobacteriaceae bacterium | reverse complement strand
GGCAGCGAAAACATTGGGCGCCAGCCCGCTAAAAGTCTTTTGTACTATCACGCTGCCTCTCTCTCTGCCCGGTATTATTGCCGGTACGGTACTGGCGTTTGCCCGCTCTCTGGGGGAGTTTGGTGCTACCATCACTTTTGTCTCGAATATTCCAGGGGAAACAAGAACCATCCCATTGGCGATGTATACCCTGATCGAAACTCCGGGGGCGGAAGGGGCGGCGGCACGTCTGTGCATTATCGCTATCGTCCTCTCCCTGGTCTCCCTGTGGGCCTCTGAGTGGCTGGTGCGCCGTAATCAACGCGCCATGGGAGTGACATAATGCTTGAGCTGGATTTCACCACCCGATTAGGGGATCTGCAGATGCAGATAGCACTCTCTTTATCCACGGAGCAGATCACCGCCATATCGGGTGTCTCCGGTGCCGGTAAAACCTCTTTTATTAATGTGATAGCCGGGCTGATACGCCCGGACAGTGGCAGAGTGGTGCTAAATGGTCGCGTTCTGGTGGATTGCGCGCAGAAAATTTTCGTGCCCCCCCAGGGACGACGACTTGGTTATGTATTTCAGGATGCCCGCCTGTTCCCACACTATCGGGTACGCGGGAATTTACAATATGCCATGCCCCCCGCAATGCGCAGCCAGTTCGACGCCATTGTCAGCCTGCTGGGGCTGGAGTCGTTACTGCAACGCTATCCATTAACCCTGTCCGGAGGAGAAAAACAGCGGGTGGCTATCGGCCGCGCCCTGCTCAGTTCTCCGGAGCTACTGTTAATGGATGAGCCGCTGGCCTCTCTCGATAAGCAACGTAAGCAAGAGGTACTGCCCTATCTTAAAAAACTCTCCAGTGAGGTCAGAATCCCGATTTTATATGTCAGTCATAATCGGGATGAGATAGAAGAGTTAGCCCATTCTCTCCTGGTGCTGGAGCAGGGCAGGGTAACAAGCTATGGCCCCGTGTCCCTAACGGACCGAATAGAAACGATCGTTATAGCTAATGGAGAGCCAGGAAGAGGAGGATTGCATATCGATTTTGGCCAGGCGGCTGGTTTCTCCGGGCAGTAAATAAGCCTCCTCAGAACAGGTCGCTTGGCTCTGGGCACATTTGCCATAGGCACTGACGCGAAACGAGCTGTTACCACTATTGATCAACGAGCCATTGTTATACAGATAGTGGAAGTTATCTTTACGAGGATTGACCACCAACAGGGTATCAATGGTCAGAGGCAACATCCTGTTGGCGGCCGTATTATATTGCACAAACTGCTGCCGCCAGGTGACCCGGTAATAGCGCTCCTGACTATCCTGTGGCCCGCGATATTGTAGAATAATCGGCACCTGCTGATTGGCTGGCAAAATAAACCGCTTTTGTGAAGCGACAATATCAGCCCCGTGTTTGATGGGCACCCCCTGGGCAGTGGGCAGTGAAATCTGTTGAATGTCGAGGGTCACAAAGGTAGCCCGATCGATAGTGTTGACAACTTTAATGGCAGCGTGACTCTGCTGCGGCGCAATGATGGGTGAAGCGTTGCTAAACTGCAGAGCCTGCACCACAGGCGCGGTTGCAATGGCAACCAATAGCAAAGCGGGTGCGAAGAACGCTCTAAGCATAAAATCCCCCTTATAGAGACAGATCATGTCGTGTTACTGCTCAGATCCAGGTGATGGCGCAATCCTAATTGGCGCTATCCCAGACGATCCGTACATGTTGTTCTGTGCTGCTCTCATCGTGCTGTTGAGGCGCACGCATGGGCATCAGACGTAATCCCGGGGCGAGGACATCCTTTTGCAGGTTGGTTTGGCTTTCTGTTGTCGGCGTCACAGTGGTAAGCGTTGGCGCTTCTTTGACGGCCGTGACCGTAAAGCTCAATGTTGAAGTGGTGCTTTGTGTCTCTGCGTTGCTGATAGCAGGCAGCAGACATAAGATAACTGTCAGATAAATCGTTTTGTTAAACATATAGAGTGCCGCTCTTAATTGTGGCTTGATAAATAAAGTCAAATCATACTGATACTCTCCTTCTGTTCTGTTTCCTGCCTGAGTCATGACTCCTGGTCATCATGAGGTGACTGAGAACTGACCGCTAACTACCTGAACCCAACAGTAGTTAACATAAGTTTAGCTCATCTTTAGATTTCATAAGCAATATGTAAAAAAATAATAACAGTATTATCAACGCATTGATGGCAAGACGGCGGTATAAAAACGCGGATTGACGACAGGTATTTCATTAATAATGTGAATGTTTAATAAAGATAACGGGGATTTTTCTGTCTGTGAACAGTGAGGGGAGATATCTCAATCATAGCCATAAAAATTAAACGGATAACAATCAAATAAAGTTGACCTTGAGGTTTGTTTTTTTATTCCATTTATTTATAAAAAAATAATTAGTATGTTATTTTTTTATATGAAAGAGGCTAAAAATCCCCCTCTGAGCGACAGACAATTGCGGGTAATCGTGTCTGATAGATAGCGTTTTTTCAGTTATCCACTATTCCTGTGGATAACACTGTGTATGAGGAGCTGTGAAATGCAGGGAGGCAAGAGACGATGCAGCATGGGCTCAGATCGTCCGGATTCTACCCGTGATCAGAAAGGATGATTTTTTCAAGCAGATAGATAAAAGCAAGGGGCTAAAAGTGGCAATGGGGTACAGGGTAAACCACAGGGCAGAAAATTATACTGACAGACATTAAGGAAATGAATTGGTTTACGCGAGTCGGCTCGGTTTTCTTTTTCCTCTGCTGCAGAGATTTCATTCACGCTGAGCGCCATGATATACTGTTTTTATAACCAGTATAGGGCGGCATGGGTGTAGCACCTTTAAGAGAGCAAGGTAATGAGCAGGCATTTTCAGTTATGTGCGGATTTCAAACCTGCCGGTGATCAGCCGGAGGCAATACGGCGCCTGGAAGAGGGATTGAATGATGGGCTGGCACATCAGACCCTGCTCGGTGTGACCGGTTCCGGTAAAACCTTTACCATTGCCAATGTGATTGCCGATCTCAATCGGCCCACCATGATTATGGCGCCTAATAAAACCCTGGCGGCACAGCTGTATGGGGAGATGAAGGGGTTCTTTCCCCATAACGCCGTCGAGTATTTTGTCTCCTACTACGACTACTACCAACCCGAAGCCTATGTGCCCAGCTCAGATACCTTTATTGAGAAAGATGCCTCGGTTAATGAGCATATAGAGCAGATGCGTCTGTCCGCCACCAAAGCCCTGCTGGAGCGCCGCGATGTTATTGTGGTGGCCTCAGTGTCCGCCATCTATGGCCTGGGGGACCCGGATCTCTATCTGAAGATGATGCTGCATCTTACCCGGGGCATGTTGATCGACCAGCGTGCCATTTTACGTCGCCTGGCGGAGTTGCAATACACCCGTAACGATCAGGTGTTTCAGCGCACCACCTTCCGGGTCAGGGGCGAGGTGATCGATATTTTCCCCGCGGAATCGGATGACTATGCTTTGCGGGTGGAGCTGTTTGATGATGAGGTGGAGCGCCTGACCCTGTTCGATCCCCTTACCGGCCATCTGAAGCAGGAAGTGCCCCGCTTTACCATCTATCCCAAGACACACTATGTGACGCCACGGGAGCAAATTCTGTCGGCCATGGAACAGATCAAACTGGAACTGGCGGATCGTCGTCAGGTACTGCTCCATGAGAACCGTCTGGTGGAGGAGCAACGCCTGAGTCAGCGCACGCAGTACGACCTTGAGATGATGCACGAGTTGGGATATTGCTCAGGTATCGAAAATTACTCGCGTTTTCTCTCCGGACGCGCTGCGGGTGCGCCGCCACCGACCCTGTTTGACTATCTGCCAGCTGAGGGGCTGCTGGTGATCGATGAATCCCATGTGACCGTTCCACAGATTGGTGCCATGTACCGTGGGGATCGGTCGCGCAAGGAGACTCTGGTCGAGTATGGCTTTCGCCTGCCGTCCGCCCTGGATAATCGCCCCCTGCGTTTTGCCGAGTTTGAGAATCTGGCACCACAGACCATCTATGTTTCCGCCACACCGGGGGATTATGAACTGGAGCGCTCCGGGGGCGAGGTGATAGAGCAGGTGGTGCGACCCACCGGGTTGCTGGACCCGCTGGTGGAAGTGCGTCCCGTTCTGACCCAGGTGGATGATCTGCTGTCAGAAATCCGCTTGCGTGTTGCGGTGAATGAGCGGGTGCTGGTCACGACCCTGACCAAAAAGATGGCGGAGGATTTGACCGAATATCTGCAGGAACATGGCGAGCGGGTACGTTATCTGCATTCGGATATCGATACTGTGGAGCGGGTGGAGATCATTCGTGATTTACGTCTGGGTGAATTTGATGTGCTGGTGGGCATTAACCTGCTACGCGAAGGTCTGGATATGCCGGAAGTCTCCCTGGTGGCGATTCTGGATGCCGATAAAGAGGGATTTCTCCGTTCCGAGCGCTCGCTGATCCAGACCATGGGACGTGCTGCGCGTAACTTACATGGCAAGGTCATCCTTTATGGTGACAAGGTGACCCCCTCGATGGCTCGTGCCATGGGGGAGACGGAGCGGCGCCGGGCGAAGCAGATGGCCCATAATGAACAGCACAATATTGTGCCGCAAGGGCTGAATAAGAAGGTGGCAGATATTCTGGAACTGGGCCAGGGTATCGGTAAGCTGAAAGGCAAGGGCAGCAGCAAAAAACAGATCGCTGCAGAATCGGCCGCCAACTATAGCGCCCTGTCGCCGAAAGCTCTGGAACAGCGTATGCGTGAGCTGGAAAGTAAAATGTACAAGCATGCGCAGAATCTGGAATTTGAACAGGCGGCGCAAGTGCGTGATGAACTACATGCACTGCGGGAACAGTTTATCGCAGACTCATAAGTATTAACTCATATAAGCTACACTTATATTATGTGATGCCATTTGTGAGAGATGACCGTGCCTGTTATCAGACCTGTAACGCCCCCAGCGTCTTCTTTACAACACTACTCAGGGCTGTTGGACAGCGCTGAGTGGTTAACCCTTGTCAGTGTCTGTCTGGATGCTGGCATGAAGCAGGCAAGACCCACGTTGAAAGAAGTGGTGGGTGAAAGTGATTTTAATACAGCTATTTATGATTTTCTGCAGCAACTGCAACATGTGAATGGTGACGTATCAGAGATGCATTTGCGGTTTAATCAACATCATGACGTCCAGCTAAAAACACATTGTGATGGCACCGAGTTTATCTCAGATAACCACAGTGAAGTGATAGAAAATAGTTTGTCGGAAGTGATCCTGGATATCCTAAAAGATATTACTGAATCACCGGGGGAGTATAGTAGCGATCTGGTCAATTACGCAGCTGGTTTGTTACCAACATATACCATTGTGGACCAAAAGATATGCTCGTCTGAGGCAGTAGCGGCGGGATGGATGATGGTAGCGAAGGAAGAAGAGGAGGGGGGGCCCTCTGGTGAACAGGGTATTGAAGAATCAGTGCTGGTAAATAGTATCAGCGACTCCTTCTCTGTGCGCGATAGCGATGATGAAGATATGGAACTGGTAGTAGCTGAGGATACCATAGGTCAGGATGCACAGCGCTATGATGCTGGCAAACTGACCAAGAGGCTGGCCCCTTCAGATATGGACAATATTATTATCAGTTTCATGCAAGGCCAGGCGGAATACCCGGGTCTGAGTGTGGAAAAAGGTATTGCTGTCACTGACCAGAAAATTAAAGAAAAATTAAGTGAGCATGTTAAGCCTGACAAAATTACACTGATTCCTCTGGGCGTGACGACGAAGAGAGCCTTGTTGCCCGATTCACATCATGCCGTGCTGGGTGTTATCTATCCCGATGGTGCATGCCATATTATTGATTCGAAGGATCGCCAATATCCGCAGGTACAAACACACCATAGCCATTTTCAGGGGTTCTGGGATGATACCAATTGCGGACGCTATACGGTTTATACCTTGCTGAAAATGCTGCCTTTGCTACAGGCCGAACCAGAGGTGGAGAAACTGCCGCAGTTGCTGAGACAGATCAAAAAACCCGATCTGGCGGAGCTACAAAAAGCCTATGTCGATTATATCTACTAAATGACTCTCCATAACAGTGATCCACTTTAGGCTGGGTGCAGGTGGAGGCAGTACAGGTTCTCAGACTCGCCGTAAATACGTCCTTGTAGGCTCGGCTTGCCGCGTCCTGCGGCAAACGGTCTGATAACCTGTACTGCCTCCACCTGTAGCGCTATTAGAAAAATTATTTAGGGTTTGTTGCCGTCCGTCGCGGTTAACTCACTGTCTGTCTGCTGAAAGGCAGCATCATTGAGCTGACGCAACGCTTTTTCTATGGCATCTCGTAGTAACTGTCGGTCATGACGATAGGGGATATCGCTCGCCTCCAGTGCTTGCTGAATAATCAGTTTTTCCTCAAGATACTGATAGCTGAGGATCTCACCTGGCCCCAGGATCAGGGTGTCGATAAAGGTTCTGCCGACAGCCTGCTCCATCATCGCTATTTTATCGCTCAGTTGTAGGGAGGCGGCGGCAGGACTGAGCTCACGGCCAAGGTTACCAATATAGATATGGTAAGCACGGCTGCGCTTGATCGCCTGGGTCAACTCTTCCAGCAGCAGCAATGGCATCAGGCTGGTGAGAAAACTGCCCGGTCCAATCAGCAGCAGATCCGCCTGCTCGATCGCTTCTATCGCTTCCGGCGTTGCCCTGACCTGGGGCGACAGCAGCAGCTTCTGCGGCATCTGCGTTAATTGATCAATCTGTACTTCGCCGTATACCCGCTCCCCATGGCTATCGATCGCCAGCAGATCCACCGGATGTTCCGACATGGGGATCAAGAGTGAACTCACTTTAAGCAGACTGCGCACCAGATTGATCGCTTCCAGAGGACGTACACTCAGATTATCCAGCGCTTTTAGCATCAGATTGCCCAGATTGTGTCCGGCCAGCTCGCCGTTACCGGCAAAGCGATACTCAAACATCGCCGACGCGACACTGGGTTCAGTGATCAGTTGATTAAGACAGTTGCGGGTATCACCCCAGGCGATGCCCCCCTGAGCCTGACGTATTCGCCCCGTTGAACCGCCATTATCGGTGGTGGTAACAATACCGGTCAGACGCGCCCCCAGAGGGGCCAGAGCGGACATCACGCGACCTAAACCATGGCCGCCTCCTAAAGCCACAACCCGATCCAGATCGGCGAGTGTTCGATTACGCATAGAACCTTGCATCCTGTCTTAACATTTTATTTTTGCCTGCGAAACAGTATAACTGAAAGTTGTCTGCAATACGTTGTATCTTAATGTATATAGCGCAATTTTATCTTGTTCGACTGGCGCTGGTGGACAAATTGCAGTAAGGTAGAGGGTAGCAAATAGTGAGGGATAGATAGAATAAACTCCTAGCCTTTTTACCTAAGTCATTATGAGCAAGGTGTCATCGTGATAAGGTGTTCAGGCCGTGACAAAGTGTCACCAGGGTGTGGATAGAAATGTTCATGCCTCCCGAATTTGGAAAGGTGTTTGATGGATTCGCAACTCATTGATCTTTATCAACGCAAGTTTTATTACCTGCGTCTTTCAATTACAGATGTCTGCAATTTCCGTTGCAGCTACTGTCTGCCGGATGGTTATCAGCATCAGGGCAGGAAATCATTTCTCAGCGTCGATGAAATTGGCAGGGTTGCCCGTGTCTTCGCCACACTGGGTACGGAGAAAGTCCGTCTCACCGGTGGTGAACCGACATTAAGGCGCGATTTTCTCGATATTGTCAGTGCCATACGGCAACACTCAGCCATCACCACTCTGGCGGTTACCACCAACGGTTACCGTATGCAGCGTGATGTTCAGAGCTGGCGTGATGCGGGGATTACCGCCATCAATGTCAGTATCGACAGCCTTGATCCGCGTCAGTTTCAACAGATTACCGGTGAGAGTCGGCTACACCAGGTGTTGGCGGGTATCGATGCCGCCTTCAGCGCCGGATATCAGAAACTCAAAGTCAATACGGTCTTGCTGCGCGGCATGAATGATCTCAGCCTGGATGCCTTTTTGCACTGGATCAAAAATCGGCCGATACAGATGCGCTTTATTGAGCTGATGGAGACCGGAGAGGGGCGTGAATTCTTCCGCCAATATCACTACTCCGGTACTCATATCCGTGATCGCCTGCTGGCTGAAGGGTGGCAAAGGCGGGATAAAGGGCGCAGCGATGGTCCGGCGCAAGTTTTCCATCATCCTGACTATCTGGGTGAAATCGGCTTGATTATGCCCTACGAACAGAATTTTTGTCAGAGCTGTAACCGGTTACGTATTTCCTCAGTAGGCAAACTGCATCTGTGCCTGTTTGGCGAGGCCGGGGTATCACTCAGGGATCTTCTGCAGGAAGAGGCGCAGTTGCCTGAACTTCAGGCCCGGATCAGACAAGCGCTGACGAGCAAACGTGAGACCCATTACCTGCATCAGGGCGACAGTGGTATCACGCCGAATCTGGCTTTTATTGGAGGTTAACCGGTTGTTATGACAGCACTTACGCATATTAACGCGTCAGGTGAAGCGCATATGGTGGATGTATCGAATAAAAACGATACGGTGCGTGAGGCGCGGGCCGAAGCCTATATCAGTATGCAGGCGGAAACACTGCAAAAAATTCTGTCTGGCAGCCATCATAAAGGGGATGTGTTTGCCACCGCCCGTATTGCCGGGATTCAGGCGGCGAAAAGAACCTGGGAGCTGATCCCTTTATGCCATCCCCTGCTGCTCAGTAAGGTGGAGGTGCACCTTGAGGCACTGCCTGAACAGAATCAGGTGCGTATTGAGAGCTGTTGCCGTCTGACGGGCAAGACCGGGGTGGAGATGGAAGCACTGACTGCCGCTTCGGTGGCGGCACTGACGATCTATGATATGTGTAAAGCAGTGCAGAAAGATATGACGATTGGACCGGTGCGGTTGCTCAGTAAAAGCGGTGGCAAATCCGGTGACTTCGAGGCACAAGAACAATGATTAAGATACTTTTTTTTGCGCAAGTCCGTGAACTAACTGGCACCAGTCAGATGACCATGCCTGCGAACTACCCGACGGTGGAATCCCTGCGCGCGGCCTTAAGCGAGCGTGGCGATAAGTGGGCGCTGGCGCTGGAGAGTGGCCGACTGCTAACGGCGGTCAATCAGGCGATTACCGACCTGTCGCATCCCCTGAGTGCGGGCGATGAGGTGGCCTTCTTTCCACCGGTGACAGGGGGCTGAGATGTCCCGCCTGCGAATTTTGGTACAAACGGCGCCTTTTTCCGTTGCTGACGAATATCAGCACCTTGCCGCCAGCGATGCCGACGGGGCTATCGTAACCTTTACCGGTAAAGTGCGTAACCATAACCTGGGGGACAGTGTCAGCGCCCTGCACCTGGAGCATTATCCGGGGATGACAGAATTGACGCTGCATCAGATAGTGACCGAGGCACAGCAGAAATGGTCACTGCAACAGGTGACGGTGATTCACCGTATTGGCGAATTGCAGGCCGGTGATGAGATTGTGTTTGTCGGGGTCAGCAGCGCTCACCGTTCAGACGCATTTTCTGCCGCCGAGTTTATTATGGACTATCTGAAGACCAGGGCCCCTTTCTGGAAAAAAGAGCAGACGCAGCAGGGAGAGCGCTGGGTTGAAGCTCGCGACAGCGACCAGCAGGTAGCCAACCGCGGGAGATAATTACAGTAAAAAATGGGTCGGGTACAAGAAAATAGTTGCGTCTTGTGGTAAAGTGAGATATTGCAATAGGCTAAATTTAGCTTTGTCTTAACTGATATAGAAGGTAGCCACATGGATCGATATACACGACCCAACAATTCGATTGTTGAACGCGCAGGTAGCGGCATACAGGCCTATATGGCCCAAGTTTACGGCTGGATGGGGTGCGGTTTACTGCTGACAGCTTTTGTCGCCTGGTATGCGTCCAACAGTCCGGCCATTCTCTCATTTATTTTTTCCAGTAAAATCGTCTTTTACGGACTGATTATTGCTCAGTTAGGGCTGGTCTTCGTGATCTCCGGTATGGTGGCCCGCCTGAGTGGTTCAATGGCTACCGGGTTGTTTATGCTCTACTCGGTACTGATGGGACTGACGCTGTCGTCGATCTTTATCGTTTACACTGCCTCTTCCATCGCCAGCACTTTCTTTGTGTCGGCGGGGATGTTTGGTGCCATGAGCGTTTATGGTTACACCACCAAACGTGATTTAAGCGGTATGGGCAGCATGATGTTTATGGGGCTGATCGGTATTATTCTGGCCTCTATCGTCAATATCTTCCTGAAGAGTCCGGCGCTGATGTGGGCCATCACCTATATTGGTGTTGTGGTCTTTGTGGGCCTGACTGCCTATGACACTCAGAAACTGCGTGAGATGGGCGAAGGCCTGTCTGCCGATAATAGCGAAGAGTTCCGTAAAGCCTCTATCGTGGGTGCTTTAACCCTCTATCTGGACTTTATCAACCTGTTCCTGATGTTACTGCGTATCTTCGGCGACCGCCGCTAGAGTTGCCTTTAGCTCCCTCCCCTGGCAAGGGGCTATCTCTTGATCACAAATGAGATATAGGTCTTTTCCCCTCTCCCGCAAGCGGGAGAGGGGATATTTGGCTTCAACCTGCAAGACTTTCACCCTTTCTTCTTCAAACTCCGCTGAATATCCTGCTCAATACGTTGCATCATATAGGTATAGAACGGATTCGATGACGCGCGCAGCAGAGTATCCAGATCCACAATCAATACACTACGCTCCCCTCGCACCGCCAGGGCACCCAGATTGATACCATACTGATAAGGCCGTCCAGGTTGATTACCATACAGCGGATCATCAGGAGGAAAGGGGATCGCCACATGTGACAGCGAAAACAGATCGGCGGGATATTTAATACCCAGAGGGGTGATGTGTTCCGTGGTTTCTCCGGCATTAATGGAGCGTGCCACCACCTCTTCATCGTCAGGGGAACGGTTGCTAATCATCGTGGCCTGATAACGTCTTGGGGGTAAAGGCAGCTGTTGCCGGATGGCGGTAAGGGTGGAGGGCCTTAACAGCAGATCGAAGTTAGTAGTGCGGTTAATATCAAACAGCACCACTTCACTGCCGTTAGCCGGAAGATGATTATAGAGCGCCGTAATCACCGCGCGGGTGCTGACCGTAAAATCCACCACCGACTGAAAGGTGATAATGGGGGGCAGTTGTGCCAGTCGGTTTTCCCGGCCCAGGCGAACAATACGCTGTTGCAGATCTCGGGTCAGCAGATGGGTTTGCCGCGCAGCATTCACCGGGAACGAGTTATATTTAAAGGGGTTAAACTCTGGCAAAATGCTCAGCCACGCAGCTTTGGCAAAAGGAGGAAAAATAGAGGGTAAACCCGCCAGTCCGGCAAAACGGGCAAAACTGGTGACCCCAATCATCGGTGATAACAGCACCAACTGATCCGGCCGTGGCAATCCGGGATCTTCTAATGACTCCAGGGTGTATTCGACAGCCAGCGCCCCCCCATTTGAAAAACCCACCAGATGTAATGGTTTATTATTGCCACTCAGGTGATGGGCCTCGCGCACCGCCAGTTTGGTGGCCGCAAGCCACTCCTGCCAGCGAACCTTAGTTAATGCTGCAGGCACGGTACCGTGGGCAGGCAGGCGGATACCGACAGCCACAAAACCCAGCTGCTGATAGAGGCGGGCGATATGACGCAAACTATAAGGGGTATCGGTTAAGCCGTGCAACAGAACCACTGCACCTTTAATCTCTCCGGCAGGCATCAACAGATAAGAGCGATTCCAGTCCCTGTCAAAGCCCGGAGGATAAATAGAACTCC
>JBOFSC010000714.1:0-2595 GCA_051651345.1 Enterobacteriaceae bacterium | reverse complement strand
ACACCATGCTGTTTTGCCAGTTCAGCCGCCTGCTCCACTGTCTCTAAAGGAGACTCCAGTTGCATCAACAGAGCGGAGGCTGAAGTGATTGCGTGCTGATGTTTCTGTAGCAATGCAGGGGTAAGAGCAGCATTGGCTCCGGGGGCAATGGCAATCATATTCTCACCCTGCCCATCCACCATAATCATGGCAACGCCGGTTTTTTCCCCGGTCACCGCTTCCACCAGATGCATATCAATATTATCCTGCGACAGTTGCTGGCGAATCTGTTCCCCCACATCGTCACTACCGACACAAGCGATAAAGGTGATATCCGCGCCGCTTCTGCCTGCGGCAACGGCCTGATTGGCCCCTTTACCCCCGAAGGCCGTTTGATAACGGTGCCCGGCCACGGTTTCACCTGGCCTTGGAAAAGTATCGACACTGAGAACATGATCCACATTGATACTACCCAGCACGACTAATTTACCTTTCTGCATCTTACTCCATCCTCATGTGTCAAAACTCCCCTCTCCCACTAGCGGGAGAGGGAAACGCACCCTCTACTTCTTGGTCACCAGCCTTAACTCAACCGGAATCTCAGTGGCGACCTTCTCCCCTTTCAGGATCTTGTCTGCCGTCTCAACGCCTACCTTACCTATCAGCTCCGGTTGCTGAGCAATAGTCGCACCCATCAGACCCCGCTCAACCGCCTTGATGCCATCCTGCGTCCCGTCAAAACCGACGATCAGCACCTCTTTCTTACCGGCAGTTTGCAGGGCACGCAGCGCACCCAAAGCCATTTCGTCATTTTGCGCAAATACCGCCTGAACGGCAGGATGGGCCGTTAACAGGTTTTGCATCACGTTCATCCCTTTGGTGCGGTCAAAATCGGCAGGCTGACTGGCCAGCAGTGAGAAATGGTGCGTCTGATCGGCCTGTTTAAACCCCTCTCCCCGCTCACGGGCAGCTGATGTTCCGGCAATCCCTTCCAGTTGGATCACTTTAGCGCCATTACCCAGTTTCTCAGCAATAAAATCACCGGCCATTTTACCTCCGGCAATATTATCAGAGGCGATATGGCTGACAACCGTACCCTTATTACTGGCCCGGTCCAGGGTGATCACCGGAATATTGGCTTTGTTGGCCAGCAGAACCGCATTACCAACGGCATCAGAATCTGTCGGGTTAATCATAATCAATTTAATACCACGTACGGTGAGATCCTGCACGTTCGCCAGCTCTTTTGCCGGATTATTTTGCGAATCGAGGACCACCAGCTTGTAACCCAGTTTCTCCGCCTCTTCCTGAGCCCCATTTTTCAAAGAGACAAAGAAAGGATTATTCAGGGTTGAGACCACCAATGCCAGCGTTCCCTGTGCCATAGCCTGTGCACTGAAAATGAGCCCCAGTGCCAGTGCAGATATCAGTTTTATAATCTTTTTGCTATTCATCGTATTTTCTCCAGTAAGGATAAAAGAGAGTACCTGCTCTATTTTTGATGGCTTTTATTATCCACCAGTACTGCTAACAAAATGACTAATGCTTTGACAATCATCTGATAATAAGAGGAGACCCCTAACAGATTGAGGCCATTATTCAGAAAACCGAGGATCAGGGCCCCGATCAGGGTTCCCATCACCTTGCCACGCCCACCGGCCAGGCTGGTGCCCCCCAACACGACGGCGGCAATAGCATCCAGTTCATATCCCATACCTGCCGTGGGTTGTGCCGAAGATAGACGAGCCACTTCAATCATCCCCGCCAGAGAGGCCAGTAAGCCGCACAGCATATAGACGATGATTTTCACCCGATCCACGTTGATACCGGACAGACGCGTGGCCGCCTCGTTACTGCCCAGGGCATAGATATAACGCCCGAGGCGAGTGTGGTGCAGCAAATACCAGGCAGATGCGAATACTATCACCATCAGCCAGACGGGAACCGGGATCCCTAACAGATGGCCGACACCCAGCCAGCCAAACGCATCGGCACTGTCAGAAAAACCAGTACTGATGGGACTGCCATCGGTATAGACCATGGTCACGCCCCGCAGCAACAGCATCATCACCAGGGTGGCAATAAAAGCCTGAACCCGTCCTTTGGCGACTATCACCCCCGTGACCCCGCCGATGGCAGCGCCTAACAGCAGCGTACCGCCCATGGCGACCACAATGGGTATCTCCAGCCCCACCAGGGAGGCGGCGACAGCACCAGTAAGGGCCAGCAAAGAGCCTACCGACAGATCGATACCTGAACTTAAAATAACCAGAGTCATCCCCACCGCCATAATGGCATTGACTGAGGTCTGCTGTAATATATTGAACAGGTTATTTAAGGTGAAAAAATTAGGGCTCAGCAAGGAGACAATCACCACCAGCAATAGCAATGCGATCAGTGATTTCTGCTGCAGTAACCACTCGCGGCGAAAAATAGCCACTGTTTTATCTCTGTGCGCAGTCATACTGCTTTACTCCTTTTCTAAACTGTACTGTTTACCCACTGCCGCCGCCATCAGCGCCTCTTGTGTCGCCTCTGCCCGGCTAAACTCACCACTGAGCCGCCCTTCATGCATCACCAGAATTCTGTCGCTCATTCCCAGCACCTCCGGCATAT
>JBOFSC010000713.1:0-3552 GCA_051651345.1 Enterobacteriaceae bacterium | reverse complement strand
GATTGGCCTGCAGGGCAATGTGGATACCGCCACGGTATTGCTCAATTTTGCCTCCGGTAAGCAGGCAATTATCGTTAACAGCCGCCGCTCTGGCTATGGCTATGATCAGCGTCTGGAGCTACATGGTGAAAAGGGGCTGCTGCGTGCAGACAATATGCCACAGGACCTGGTGAGTTTTCTGGGTGAGGAGAGCACGCTGAGCGCCCGTCCTATGGACTTCTTCCTGCAACGTTATGCCGAGGCATATCGCCTGGAGTGGCAACACTTTATCGATATTCTGGCAGGAAAAAGTGCCTCTTCTGTCAGTGGAATCGATGGCGAGTGGGCTTTACGTCTGGCCGATGCCGCCCAGCGCGCCTGCGAAGAAGGCGGGGTGGTAGAGCCGTAAGGAGACAACATCTCCCCCTGTCTGTTAAATACATTTCTCCCGGCCCATATCGCCGGGAGTCTTGATCATCATTTAGTTATCAACCCTTCCTGTTTTTCATTAAAAATCAATCAAAAAGATACGTTAGTGTGATTTTAATGCACATTACGTATTTTTTAGTTTCCATTTTAGATATATCTAACTTATAGTAGCCTGTAGTTATTTAGATATATCTAAAAAGGAGTCAGTTATGATAAACAAACGAACAAAATGTCACCGTCATGGTGACAACAACTCAGATAATGAGGACAGAGGTGCTGGAGAGCATGAGTGTGGCCATCACAAAATGGACAGCAAACACTGCCAACATGGACGGCATCACCGGAAGCATGAACACTGCGGGCAGCAGCACCATGGGCAAGGTCGGCGGATGAAGTTGCATCGCCTGTTTGAGCATGGTGATCTCCGTTTTGTTCTGCTCGCTTTACTCGACAGGCAGTCCAGCCACGGCTATGAGTTGATCAAAGCGATTGAAAAAGCCTCTTCTGGTCTCTATACCCCCAGCCCTGGGGTCATTTATCCCAATTTAACTTTCCTGGAAGAGCAGGGTTTGATTCAATCTGTTGATAGTGAAAAGGGCCGCAGAAGCTTACAGATCACGACCGCAGGCAAGGAGCAACTGGAGGAGAATCAGTCCGCCGTCGACGCTATCTTTGAAAAACTGGCACAGGTGGGGACAGGTCAGCATGGTAGTCTGGCTTCAGATATAGAGGAGGCGATACACAGACTGAAAAAACTATTACGCCACAACTTAGTCAATCGACAACTCTCAACGCAACAAATTAGCGCCATTGCTGCCACGTTAAATGAGGCTGTGCAGCAAATAGAGGAAGAGATTCAGAGGGATGATGAATCTGATATCTAGCAGGGCAATTCAGGGCTGAGCTGGTACAGATAAAGACCTGCCAAAAAGTATCTGGAGTGGCAACACGTTATCGATATTCTGGCGGGTCACTGCAATAACGTCCTGATCCTGTTGGCATGCGAAAGCGCCAGGGTTCTGTCTATTACAGTAAGGTGAAGGTGTAACTTGTAATCTGCCTTGACTCTAAGTTTTTTTGCTGAGTCCAGGAGTTCTGCGATTTCCTTTTGTTGAATATCAGTTAGCCCGTCACAAACACGACCCGCATCACGGCATTTAAACAGCTCTATAAGCCTTTTGTGTACCCCGCCTTTAACATGCCCTGGTAAAGTGACTGACGCTTTCTCCACCTTCTGTAATGTCAGGTGATACGCCGAGTAATATGCACGACTTACCGCATTGCGAAGGGTTATTTCACACTCAGGATCATTTAGCTTCTCGGCTGATTGTAAAAAATCATGGGGTGTAACCGCCATCCTGCTCTCCTTCGCTGGTTGTGAACTCATTCACAAAAGCACCAATCACTGAAAATTCAGGATATCCGGCGACACAGAGATTATGGACTAATTCCGTGCCCATTTTCCCACATTCTTCCGGACTTAACTCCGGCGTCAGTAATTCAAAAAAATAGGAGGTCTCTCCGTCTTCATCATCGACTATAGAGTATAAGTTGCTATCTACAGCCACTATGTTGCGTTCAGCAAGCATGGAATGCATTACCCTACCTACATTTTTCAACGTATTAACCTTGTCAGAGTCAATCACTTTCCCGGCCATCTGATCAAGGTAATCAAACGAATTAGATAACGCTATTGAATGTTGCATTTCTCTCCACCTCATCAATAGAAAACAGAAAGAAAAACTCAGCAGACATCCTGTATGCTATGTCTTGAATATCCGCAATCAGGCCAACCTTGCCTTAAGTCTATTTTATGTTGTCATAGTTGCATCAGGCTGACCAGAGAGAACGCTAATAAAAAGGTTAATCCTCGAGCTCTGTCCCTTTGAACATTAGCTTGTTTCAAGTGATACATTTCATCCTGCGTACCAGATATCCATCACCCCTCCCCCTCATTATTTTGCAAAAAGGCCAGTGATACCGCCAGGGATTGTGCCAGGCAGAGGGAGGCGCTCTGGGAGCGAAAACCATCCACCAGGGCTTCCCGTACCACAAAGCAGACATCACTGAATGGTGCCAGCGGGCTGACCTGGCTATCCGTAATGGCGATCTGTCTGGCACCGCTCTGCGCGGCTATCTGCATCAGTTGTAAGGTCTCGGCAGCATAGGGAGAAAAACTGATCGCTAGCACCACATCGTCTTTACCTATCAGACTTAGCTGTTCGCTAAACATGCCGCCCAGACCATCGATCAGAAAGGCACGTCGCTCGAGATGGCGCAGTGCATAGGTCAGGTAAGAGGCAATACTGAATGACCGGCGCAATCCCACCAGATAAATATTCTGTGCCTGGTGCAGGAGTTTAACCGCCTGTTCCAACTGCTCCGGCTGGGTTTGCGCCACCAGTTGCTGTAAAGCATGGCTATTCGCCTGGGCAAACACCGACAGAATCGCCTGGGGTGTCTCCACACTGTCGCTCTCCTCCTTCATTTGCCGGAACAGACGCGCCCGCTCGGTATAGCTGGCCGTCTCTTCCATTAAATGCTGGCGGAAAAGCTGTTTCATCTCATTAAAGCCCCGGTAACCAAAGGCATTGGCAAAACGAATCAGCGTGGAAGGGGGCACCTGAGCCTGCTGCGCAATGGAGGCCACCGTATCAAAGGCTATGCTGTTACTATTATCCAGAATATAACGGGCAACCTGTTGTAAACGTTTACTTAATTCATCATAGCGTACTCTGATCTCGTCCTGCAGTTCAGCTATCTGCGTCGGTGCATTCATCAATAGTATCCCTTTACGAAATTTAAGTTTCATCATAACGTTTAATTGTCACGCATATGAAAAAAAAATTCCATCACAATCTGCACGTTGCATATTTACAGCGCGGACAAACTCAATGTAAGGTGTGCAGATATGATAAACAGAATGATGATTGAATTTAATAATGAAATTTTCACAGTTTGGCAGCAAGTTTACCCGTTATAGCGGCATCACCCGATTGATGGACGATCTCAATGATGGTCTGCGCACCCCTGGTGCCATCATGTTGGGCGGGGGAAATCCGGCACAGATCCCCGAATTGCAGCACTACTTCTCCTCACTCTGCAGCGATTTGCTGGCCCGGGGAAGTTTGCAGGATGCATTGT
>JBOFSC010000712.1:0-10720 GCA_051651345.1 Enterobacteriaceae bacterium | reverse complement strand
AATGTCCACATATAGGTTCCACCCTCATCAACATCCCTTCCGCCCGGATTCATGGCAAGTATCAGCGTCCGTCCGGCATCTTTTCCTACACCATCGAGGTGGAATGTCAAAGTACGCCAGGCCGAATTATCGGTAAATGCATAGTAATTCCCTGACTGACCAGAATGTAGGGTGAAATTACCCTTTCTGCCTTCTTGTGCCGGTGGCTGTCTGCCATAGACGTAATAAAGTTCAACATCGGTTCCACTGCCATTGAAAAACTGAATGCTGGGCGTAGGCATGGAGTACCCCGGCTCATCAGTATCATCAGTATCATCATCAGGTCTGGGGATGGGGCTACTTGCTAAAACAGGATAACTTACCAATATAAACAAAGCGACTGCCGCTCTGCGTGTCACGGTTTTACTTTTCATACAACCACCTTTATTTTACCTGGAAATTGATATTTCCTACTACGGTTCCGGTGCCAGAGCGGCAATCGGTAAAATGACCATTAGAGGTTAATAGAAGCATTACTCTTTTTGACTGGGCGTCAGATACGGCATAGGTACAGAAGATATAGGATGAATTGGTAGGCTCAAATTCACTGTGCACACTTTGTAACAAGTACCATTGTGACTTCTCCATATAGGGAGGATGGCTGGTGAAATTTCTGGCGTTGGCGATATTGAAATAGAGATTAAATTGTGGTGAATGGGTGTCATCACCTGCAATATGGCTCATGGCAAGAACCAGTATCTTTCCCTCATCCTGACCTGCGCCATAAAAACCGACTAATGTGGCTCTTTGCAGATTATCCGGCAGTAGATTCTGATAAGTCTTTGCTTCCCCCGGATTCACTGCACAGTGATCACAGGCAACACTGGCCAGCGTATCGGTAGCGGGTGGCTGTTGGCGGTTAACATAGACGACGCTATAGGGGATATCCTGCGAATAAACATTCCAGCTAATGGTGGCTTTGTCGGCCCCTTGCCACGACGTTGGCCAGCTAACGGCGGTCAAATCTCCTGCTTTCGAGACAGATAAAAAGGAGGGAAGTGTAGGATCTGTGGAATCTGTCGCATAACTGATCTCAGCCACTGTTATCAGTGTGAAGAACAGAGTCAGAGAAACACAAACGGATCTCATATGTTATCCTCGCATTTATATGTGTTACCCCCTCTTTTATCTCACCTCGTCATGGTAAGGAAATAAATATTGGTAAAATATTGCGTATTTTGATGAAAAATGATGACATGATGCTGCTGTGATGTTTCAATACACCCGTCGTCTTTCAAGTTGCGGTTTTAGCTCCTCCCCTTGCCAGGTGAGGAGCTAACGACATCTTCGGGTTAATTGGGTATATACTTTATCTTTCAAGTTGCAGCTCGAAGTATTTAGGGTATAACCCAGAGCACTCCCAACAAAGTAGTGGCTCCATTTATTTAAGCCACTACTTTTATTTCAAAACAAAACGAGGGTTAGAAAGTGATATTGGTGCTTAGCCAGAATCGGCGACCTTCATCGATAGTGCCATAGGTGGCACGATCCGAGCGGGCGTATTTATTGGCGTAGCCAACTGCTGTACCTGTTACCTTGCCCTGTTTATTGATCACATCATAGGTATAGGGCTCGTATTGCAGGAAATCCTTATCCAGCAGGTTATACACCACCAGATTGACAGAAACAGTCTCATTAATCTGATAACGGGCACCGAGATCAAACAGGGTGTAGGCGCGTAATGAATCTCCCATCAGATTATATTCTGCCTTTTGCTGAGCGGAGAGATTGTTATAACGATTGGTAAAGCGTACCGAACTACCGTGATAAGTCGTACTGAGCCAGGTACTCAGTTTCTCCGTCGCTTGCCAACTGATACGGGCATTCGCCATATGGCGGGGAGTATAAGTCAAAGGCTTGTCTTTATCCGCACCACTCAACTGACGGCTATCTGTGTAGGTATAATTGAGGCGCAATGCAAACTGTTCGAGGAATGGAATTTCACTGTTAAGTTCCACCCCCTGAGTCCTGGCCTTATCCAGATTCACGGGTTTAGAAAATGTCTCCTGAGTGCTGTAATTACCCACCGTGATACACTCTGCGACCGAGGAAACTGCACAATTCGGGATCTTGACAGAGGCAATCTTGTCACTGAAGCGGGTATGGAAATAAGTGATATTGGCAGACAGGGTCTCTGGATTTTCATAATAGAGCCCCAGCTCACTGCTGGTACTAACTTCTGGTTTTAAATTTGGGTTCCCTATGGTGATATCCTTGCCCTGATTAGTCACGCCGTTGATACCATTATGCATCTGGCCTAAATCCGGTGTTTTATAACCCCTGCCTACCCCCCTTTAAGCGTCCAGTCATCGCTCATATCCCACACCAGATAGCTGCGCGGGCTGAAGTGACCGGAGAAAGTCTGATGCTGCTCATAGCGTCCGCCCAGGGTCAGTGCCAGATTATCCAGTATAAACCACTCATCCTCCAGGAACAGTGAGCCGGAATTCTGCCTGTAGGTATCACTAATCAAGCCATCACGCAATTTTGCCTGAATAAACTGTCCACCGGCTGTAACTTTATGCACATCAAAAAGTGGAACGACCCATTTGTTATCGATAACCAGATTACTGGTTTTTAATCCCCGATCACGACCTGCACGAGGAGATCCCTTTGGCACTGCGTCCGTGGGAATGGTTCGCCCCACTGTTTCAGTTTCATTAAACATCACACTGGAATTAACTGAAATGCCATTGTCAAACTTGCCCTCATGACCCAGAGCGTACTGTGTACGCTGAAAACGCAATGTTTTCTTATAGCCACTCGCTTTCTTCTCTGTATCCAACGTACCCAGTTGACTGTTACCATTATCATAAGTCTGTCTGGCAATATCGCTATCCAGCCACAGGCTATTGTAGGGATTAAGCTGATAGTTGAGACGCCCTCCCAGGGTATAAACATCTGCTTGCGGCGGGCTTAAACTCTGGCGATTAACCACCGCATCCTTATTGTTGGAAGCCTCCAGTTTGGATTCAGCCCGTTGATAGACGCTGGCCCGCAGTGCCATGGAGAGGGTTTTATCGATTAGAGGACCGGCTGTGTATAAATTGACATTCTGGCTGTTACCCGCCTGACGATTCTCCTGCAGCAGTGTGCCAATATTGAGATTACTACTCCACTGCTCCGGCATTTTTTTGGTGATAATATTGATCACACCGCCCATGGCATCCGATCCATACAGAGTTGACATCGGCCCTCTGATCACCTCGATCCGCTCAATGGCCACCATGGGGGGTAAAAAGTTGGTATTGGCGGTGTCAAAACCATTTGGCGCTACTCCCCTGTCTGCATTCTGCCGCCTGCCATCGATCAGGATTAGCGTATATTCGCTGGGCATACCACGCATTGCGATATTCAGCCCCCCGGTTTTGCCTGTGGAGGCGCGCACATCGATCCCCTCTACATCTTTCAGCGCATCTGCCACGCTGTTAACCGGTTTCTTTTGCAACTCCTGCTGAGTGATAACGGTAATACTGGCAGGTGCCTGCCTTACACTTTGCTGAAAACCCGAGGCGGTTACCACTACCTCCTGCAGTTGTGTGGTATCAGCAAACACCGTCTGAACTGGCACTAACAGCGCACATAGTGTCAACTTCTTTTTCATGACTCTATTCCCTTAAATAAAACGATAATGATAATTGTTCTCATTATCAAAATAACAGAATATTGAGCGCCTGAAAATAGACTGGCGTCACGAAATGAAAGAAAGCTTGCTACACACGTGCAGAGTTGCTGTTTATGCAGCAAGCTTTTGTCTCTGATGGCGATAATAGCGTCAAGTAACCGACCTCAGGCTCTGTAGTCCCGTCGTGGCTTACAGGTATAGACAATTGCCGGAGGCAGATTTTTGATCACCCATGTTTTCTCCCAGGTAAAATAACGCGATAAGAGTTGTTCAGATAACCAGCTATATTGAAACAGCATCAGCGTCCCATTACGCTGATGCAGGCTTTGCTGAACTTTCTGTAAAATTCTGATACTGACTCGCGTAGGGATAGAGAGTAAAGGCAGGCTGGAAAAGATAATATCATGGTCTTGATCCAGCCGTTCTGCTGATTGCGCCATCACTTGCAGACGAGGGTCCTCAATTTTTTGCAGCTCCCGTAAAAACAAGTTCTCAATTTCGTATACCTGCAAGATCGCATCAGAGCGCATATGCGACAAAATCCGGCGAGTGAGCACCCCGGTCGCCGCACCTAATTCAGCGATGGAGTAGGTGTTTTGCCACTCAACCTGAGAGAGCATGGCGTTGCATAACCAGGATGATGAAGGGGTTAATGTCCCCATGGTCCTGGGTGCCGCAATAAAGTGTTTTAAATAGGTAAATTGATTTCTCGCGTACTGCGTTAGCTCTGACATAGATGGCACTCCTGACTGATGTAACTTATTTAGCGTACACCGAATGCCTGACCACAGGTCTGACAATATCGTGCGTTCTGAGGGTTGCCAGCCTGGCAGTCGCCACAAATTTTGCCGACGTTGTACTGGTCGCCATAATCGTTATGGTCACAGTCTGTGTCATTTTATCGGTAGGCGTAATGATGATCCGCTTTTCTCTTTCCGTGATGAGAGCGGCCTCTGTCATAATAACCAGAGCGATTGTGTCCGGACATTTTGCGAAAAAATAGCGTCCAAATAACATTTCAAACAGGCTCATATAATCCTCCTGAATATCGAGTATGAAGCCAGAGTGGCGTGCTATACAGAAGAATTTTGAAGGTTGATGCCACTTCAGGGTCCAGCGGCGTTTGGAATGTTTACTTTTTTACTCAGGCTTAGCTTTCTCCCCCTTTTTCAGGGGGAGGCGCAAAAGACTACCCCCCAACAGGAACGAGGGTTGTTACGAGGGAGTGCGATAACAACGGCAGCGCATCCTGCACAATGGAAATCAAGGGCTGTGGGTAAATCCCCAGCACAACCACAAGCATAGCCGATATCAGGGTTACCACACCACAGGCGGTAAAGGCCCAGTGATGCGGCGTATCGCGCTGTATGGTGTTAGGCGCACTTAAATAGAGGCTGATAATCGTGCGCAGATAGTAGTAGAGGCCAATGGCACTCCCTGCTATCACGGCACCGGTCAGCCACCAGAGCTGGTTATCGACACCCACCGCCAGGATGTAAAACTTGCCGATAAACCCTAAGGTCATGGGAATACCTGCCAGCGATAACAGCGAGACGGTCATAATCGAGGAGAGGAAAGGCCGGTGCCAGAACAGTCCACGATAGTTAAACAGGGAGTCAGCATCCGGCCCACGATAGGGGCTGGAGAGCAGGCTAATCACACCAAACGCCCCCAGGGAACTGAACAGATAACCGAACAGATAGACCCCAACAGAAGTCAGCGATAAGGTGCCTTCACGCAACGCGATCAACGCAATCATCAGGTAGCCAAAATGGGCGATAGAGGAGTAACCCAGCATCCGTTTAATGCTGTTCTGCCCCAATGCCAGCAGATTACCAAACAGAATGGAACAGAAGGCCATCACTGCCAGCAGGATCTGCATCTCTCCGCTCCAGGCGATGGGAGAGTAGAGAGTAAAACGCATCAGGGCTGCCAGTACCGCAATTTTGCTGGCCGTCGCCAGGAAGGTGGTGACCGGTGCCGGTGACCCCTGATACACATCAGGCGTCCAGAGCTGGAAGGGAAACAGTGATAATTTAAAGCCAAATCCCACCATCATCATGCCGATACCCGCCAGCAACAGCGGCTTTTGCATCATCGCCCCGCTTAACCCGGCGCCCAGCGCACTGAAAGAGAGGCTGCCCGAATCGGCATAGAGTAAGGCCATGCCAAACAGCAGAAAAGCCGAAGCCCCCGCCGACAGCAAGGTGTATTTAATACTGGCCTCAAGGGAACGCTTTTGCCGGTAGGCATACCCCACCAAACCAAACAGCGGCAGGGAGAGGAGCTCAATACCGATAAACAGAGTGGCCAGATGATTCGCACACGCCAGTAAAATCGCACCGGTTGTGGCGAGCAGCACCAGCAGATAGTACTCCTCTTTATTGTCCGGATAGCCACTGAGCCAGGTATAGGCAAAGGTGCAACTCGCCAGGCTGGCAAACAGCACCAGCACCATATAGAGCACCGAGAAGTGATCCACTATCATCAGTTCGGTGACATGCTGGGGAATAGCAGGCCAGACAAAAAACAGAGATAACAGTGCCAGGTTAAGCCCCACCACTGTCACACAGCTGTTAATAAAGTGGTTGCGTCGCCAGGCGATACTGAGCATCACTACCACCACGGTGGTTGCCACGATAAGCAGAGGCAACAGAGCAAGCAGATTGTGTAAAGTTATTGTCGTCATGCCAATTTACAACCCTGTCGTGCTGTTAGGTAAGGCGGCGGCATTAAACCACTGCTGAATATTATTGACCGCCGAATATGAGGTATCGAGAATCGGCTGAGGATAGACGCCTAACAACACCAGCAGGCCTCCCAGCAGCGCAATGATCGATATTTCCCGTATAGTCAGGCTGGCCAACGGTTTGTCTGAATGGCTCCCTGAGCGCGCACCATAGAAAGCGCGCTGCATCATCACCAGGGAGTATACTGCAGCCAACACCAGACCAAATGTTGAGATCACCGAGATAGTAGGCGCAACCGCAAAGCTGCCGAACAGTATCATAAACTCACCGACAAAGTTACCGGTGCCCGGCATCCCCAATGCCGCCACGGCAAACAGCAGCGAGAAGGCGGGCAGCAGGCGAATACGGCCCCACAATCCCCCCATCTGGCGCATATCACGGGTATGCAGGCGCTCATACAATTGACCACAGATGATAAACAGACCGGCAGCCGACAGACCATGAGCCAGCATCTGGATCACTGCCCCCTGGTAAGCCAACTGATTGCCGGAGTAGATGGCGATCATCACAAATCCCATATGGGAGATACTGGTATAAGCGATCAGACGCTTGATATCACTCTGGGCAAATGCCATCCAGGCACCGTAGAAGATACCGACCAGACCTAACACCATCGCCACCGGAGCAAACTCATGGGACGCTTCCGGGAAAAAGGGCAGGCTGAAACGCAGTAAGCCGTAGGCGGCAGTTTTCAGCAATATTCCGGCCAGATCCACAGAGCCTGCCGTGGGAGCCTGGCTGTGGGCATCCGGTAACCAGCCATGCAGCGGTACCACCGGCATCTTGACTGCAAAGGCGATAAAGAAGCCCAGCATCAGCATATATTGCAGCGGCAGATTGTCGATCTTCAGTTTCAGCAGGGTCTCATAGGCAAAGCTGATCTCACCGGTGGCGCGATAATTGAGAAACACCATCGCCAAAATAGCGATCAGCATGATCAAACCGCTGGCCTGGGTGTAGATAAAGAACTTGGTGGCAGCGAAGATACGCGTCTTTCCATCCGATGCCCGATGTCCCCACAATGCTATCAGGAAATACATCGGAACCAGCATCATCTCCCAGAAGAAGAAGAACAGGAACATATCAATCGCCAGGAACACCCCGATCACACCGCCGAGGATCCACAGCAAATTGAGATGAAAGAAGCCCTGATAACGATGGATCTCACTCCAGGAGCAGAGAATAGCCAGGGTACCGAGCAGTGCCGTCAGCACTACCATCAGCAGTGACAGACCATCCAGCGCCAGGTGAAAAGAGATCCCGAGGGCCGGAATCCATTGCGCCTGATAAGTGGCTTGCCACTGGGGCAGCCCCTGTGAATGAACCAGTGAGTAGTTCCCCTCCAGCCAGAGCCAGAGGGAGAGCAGTAGCGTCAACCCCATTGCGAACACAGCGATCCAACGCGGCATTTTGCTGCCGAATCGCTCGCCCTGCCACGATAACAGACCGCCGATAAAGGGGAGAAGAATTAGCCAGGGTAATAGCATGGCACACAGTTCCCTTAATTAAACCAGTAACAGCAGCGCCAATACAAGGACTGCCCCAATACTCATGGATGCGACATACCAGCGCAAACGCCCGCTTTCCGTATATCTCAGGCTGCGGTGACACCAGTAAGCCAGTAAAGCCGGGGTATTCATCATCGCATTGAGCGGATCTTTCTTCAGCAGCAAGGCAACCCCCTGATAGGGTTTGACCAGCACCTTGTCATAGAGCCAGTCGAAGCCCCAGGCTTGTAACCACCATACGGAGAAAAAGCGACCCACCGGGGTGGCGGCCAGCGCATTGACAAAGCGACGTTGACCCAGCCAGAGCCACATAGCAAGGGCTATACCAACGAGTACAATCACACTCGACATGATCTCCAGCATCAACTTGCTGCTCTCTTCACCTGTTGGCATCGCGGGCAGAACCCCTGCCAGAGGTGGAACGATCAAACCGCCGACAAACGTCGACAGCACCATCAGCACCACAAGGGGCAGATGGTGTGACCATCCCTGCGGCCGCTGTGCAGTCAACTGCTGCGAACCGTGGAACACGATAAAGATCAGGCGGAAGGTATACAAGGAAGTCAGGAACGCGCCAACCAGGCCTGCCCACATCAGTTCCTGATGTCCGGCTGCCATGGCTCCCCACAGGATCATATCCTTACTGAAGAAACCAGCGGTTAGCAGCGGCAGCGCCGCCAGGGCCGAGCCCCCTACCAGGAAGCAGGCATAGGTCAGCGGCAACTGTTTACGCAAACCGCCCATCTTAAAGATATTCTGCTCATGATGGCAGGCCACAATCACCGAGCCTGAGGCAAGGAACAGCAGCGCTTTAAAGAAGGCATGGGTCATCAGATGGAAGATGGCTGCATCCCAGGCGGTCACACCCAGGGCCAGAAACATATAGCCTATCTGACTCATGGTGGAGTAGGCCAGCACCCGCTTGATATCGGTCTGTACCAGGTCGGCAAAACCTGCCAGCAGCAAGGTTACCGCACCTACCACCGCCACCAGATGCAGCACTTCCGGTGCATCCAGGAACAGGCCATAAGTACGGGCGATCAGATAAACCCCTGCGGTCACCATGGTTGCCGCATGGATCAGCGCTGATACCGGTGTCGGACCGGCCATGGCATCCGCCAGCCAGGTTTGCAACGGCAATTGTGCTGATTTACCCACGGCACCACCGAGCAGCAGCAGAGTCGCCCAGTTGAGGGCGGACTGGTTTATCTGCTGCTGAGATACCAGAGTCATCAGCTCACGAATATTAAGCGTGCCCAGCTCATGCCAGAGGATAAACAGACCAATGGCCATAAACACGTCACCGATACGGGTCACCACAAAGGCCTTCATGGCAGCAGAACCGTTTTTGCCATGGGTATAGTAGAAGCCGATCAGCAGATAACTGCACAGACCCACCCCTTCCCAGCCTACATAGAGCACCAGCAGATTATCGGCCAGCACCAGCAAAACCATGCTGGCGATAAACAGATTGGTGTAGGCAAAAAAGCGTGAGTAACCCTCTTCACCACGCATATACCAGGCGGCAAATAGATGGATCAGAAAACCAACCCCGGTCACCACAGAGAGCATGGTCAGTGACAGGCCATCCAGCAGTAGCGTGATCTGGATCTGGAAATGATCCACGGCCATCCAGCGCCATAAGCTTTGTTCAAAAATAGTCGCAGAACCTGGCGTAATCGGCTGTTGGAGGAAATCCAACGCCACCCAGCCGGTAATCAGTGCCGTCAGTGCTATAGAACCGACACCAACCCATGCAGACAGATTTTCCGACCAGCGCCCCCTGGACAGTGCCAGCAGCAGAAAACTCAGCAGGGGCAGCAGAATTGTTAAATAGAGTAGGTTCATCCGCGCATCTCACTGACAATATCAACATTCAGGGTCTGACGACGGCGATACAGCTGTAGTAACAGTGCCAGGCCAATACTCGCCTCCGCCGCCGCCAGGCTGATAGCCAGAATAAACATCACCTGACCGTCCGCCTGATTCCAAAAACTACCCACCACCACAAAAGCCAGGGCGGCTGCATTGATCATAATCTCGAGGCTGATCAGCATAAACAACAGATTACGCCGGATAAGCAAACCGGCCAGCCCCATGCAAAATAGCAGCGCGGCCAGAATAAGCCCGTGATACAGAGGTACCATTACTGCTCCTCCTCTTTATTAGTGCTATCTGTTTTAGCACCGTCCGCCACGGCACTGGCAGCCTCAGCACTGCGGTTCTCCCGTCCGAGGTGATAAGCCACCACCAGACCCGCCAGCAGCAGCAGGGAAGCCAGCTCCACGACCAGTACATAAGGGCCAAACAGACTGATACCCACCTCTTTGGCGCTGATTAGCGATCCGCGCATATGGTAATCGGTAACATCGCGCAGCGTGTAGAGCACGACAATGAGCAGGACCAGCGCCAGAAAAGCCGGACCAATCCACGCCTGCGGCGTCAGCCAGGCTCTCTCCTGGCGCTCTACCGACTGATCCAGGTTGAGCATCATCACCACAAACACAAACAGCACCATAATGGCACCGGCATAGACGATAATCTCCAGTGCGGCGGCAAAGTAAGCCCCCAAAGAGAAGAACACCGCCGAGATCGCCAGCAGCGAGACGATAAGATACAGCAGGGCATGTACCGGATTGGTATGGGTAATGACGCGCAATGTCGCCAACACCGCCACCACTGCCGCAATATAAAATGCATATTCCATATTCGGTTCCTTAAGGCAACAGGGATTTTACGTCGATGGGTTTCGCTTCATTTTCAGCTTCCCCCTTCGCCTTGCCCGCAATTGCCAGGCC
>JBOFSC010000711.1:0-1537 GCA_051651345.1 Enterobacteriaceae bacterium | reverse complement strand
CCACAACGAAATCAATGTTTCCAGGGGTGGCTGAAACTTACAACAGCTTCTCCGGGGATCAACCGAAGAATTACCACGTATCAATAGTGGTAATCAACTACAAAGATATAAGGGGTGGCGCGTCAGCGCCGGGGTGGTCAATACGCCATATCCTTATTGGTCGGTTTACTTCTCTGCTGGCAGCGTTACCGGAGAGACATACCCATCAGGTTTAATCGCCAGTAAGTCACAGCGCAGATGGCCGATAAGATGTTCCGCCGTATTACCAATAAATGCGGCGGAGATACCGGTTCTGCCCACAGTGCCCATCACCACAATCCCCGAATTAAGGTGTTCCGCCAGATCCGGGATCACCTTTTCTGGCAAACCTCTCTCCACATGGGTTTTATCTTCACTGATGGCGAACTGCTGACGCAGGGCTTTCATCGCCACCAGGTGCTGACCGCGAATCGCTTCGTTATAGGCGCTGGGATCAAAATCGGGCAGTTCAATGGAAATATTAATCGGGGTGCTGGGGTAGGCGGTCACCAGATGCAGCTCTGTATTGCCCACGGCAGCGGCCAGCGCCATGGATTCCCGCAGCAGTTTCTGATTCAGCGGCTGGTGATAGGGCTCTTCACTGGAAAGATTAACTGCCACCAATGCAGAACCCGACTCCGGCCAGGGTTTGTTCTTAACCATCCACACCGCGCAGGGGCATTTACGTAGCAGATGCCAGTCTGTGGGGGTAAAGATCAGGGATTCCAGGCGATCATGCTGATGAGCCATTTTTAACACCAGATCATGCTGTGCACTGAGCACTTCCTGAATAATGGCTTCGAAAGGGCGGCTATGCCAGACCACTTTAATCTCAATGGGTACATTTTCACTGAGATAGTGCTGGCACTGCTGTCTGACCCACTCCGTGCGCTGCTCGATGACACTTTGTCGCATTGCCTGGCGCTCACCGGAGGAGAGCAGGGTAGTCATTTCATAAGAAAAATCATAAATAGACAGAAACGCCTTGATCTTACCGCCATTTTTGCGCAACAGATAGACAGCACGACGCAATGCTGGCTGATCGTCCTGATCAGGGTTGATTGCGACCAAGAGATTTTGATAGATAGCCATAGAACCTCCACAACACCGGGAATCAGCAGTTTGATCCACCCCAGTCAAAAATCGTACAATATCTATCAGTGTATCAAAAAATGGTGCTTATGTATCTGTTGTTGCTCATGAAGGTGGAAACAGGTGCGAATTACCGGTTAATTGGGCTAATGCATCACTGTCCTGAATCGTGATGTATTTTCCTTTCACATGCAGGATCTGCTTCTTCTGAAAACGTCCCAGCAGACGGCTGATCGTCTCCACGGTCAGGCCCAGATAGTTACCGATATCGCCCCGTGTCATGGTCAGTCGAAATTCCCGTGGTGAGAAGCCGCGCTGAGCAAAACGAAAGGAGAGGCTATGGATAAAAGAGGCCAGGCGCTCTTCGGCATTCTTTTTTGACAGCAGCAAAATCATCCCCTGGTCACTTTTGATTTCGCCACTCATC
>JBOFSC010000710.1:0-1188 GCA_051651345.1 Enterobacteriaceae bacterium | reverse complement strand
GGTGCTGTGGTTGTGTTGGTTGTTTTGGCGAATGATCATTTGATCATGATCACAGCACACTTTCCACTCTTTTTTCTAAAAATACGTCATTTTTTCTATCGTTATCAGTTGGTTGATCCTAAAGATCCTACGTATAAGTACGCTATATCTGTTACTCATTTCACTTCTACCGAGGCAAACATCATGCACAAGAAAGGTCTTACCACTGCTGCAGGGGCGCCTGTTGCCAATAATAATAATGTGATGACAGCGGGTCCGCGTGGGCCGATGTTGTTGCAAGATGTGTGGTTTATGGAAAAGCTGGCCCACTTCGATCGTGAAGTGATTCCTGAGCGTCGTATGCATGCTAAAGGCTCTGCCGCTTACGGTACTTTTACCGTGACCCATGATATCAGCCGTTATACTCGTGCTAAGTTGTTTGCAGAGGTGGGTAAGCAGACTCCTCTGTTTGTGCGCTTCTCCACCGTGGCGGGAGAACGTGGGGCGGCCGACGCCGAGCGGGATATTCGCGGCTTTGCCATGAAATTCTATACGGAGCAGGGGAACTGGGACCTGGTGGGCAATAATACTCCCGTCTTTTACTTGCGTGATCCCCTTAAGTTTCCTGATTTAAACCATGTGGTGAAAAGAGATCCACGTACCAACTTGCGTAACTCCACCTACAAATGGGATTTCTTCTCTCATCTGCCGGAAGCGCTGCATCAACTGACGATCGATTACAGTGACCGTGGTTTGCCGCGCAGCTATCGTCATATGCATGGTTTTGGCAGCCATACATTCAGCTTTATTAATGCTGATAACCAGCGTTTCTGGGTTAAGTTTCACTTCAAGAGCCAGCAAGGTATCGATAATCTGATGGATGATGAAGCGGCACTGCTTATCGGTGCGGATCGTGAGAGTTCACAGCGCGATCTGTTCGAGCATATTGAGCAGGGGGATTTCCCGCGCTGGAAACTCTATATCCAGGTGATGGAGGAGAGCGAAGCCAGCCAGGTGCCTTATAATCCTTTCGATTTAACGAAAGTCTGGCCCCATGGCGACTATCCGCTGATTGAAGTGGGTGTAATGGAACTGAACCGCAATCCGGAAAACTATTTTGCCGAGGTGGAACAGTCGGCATTCAGTCCAGCTAATATCGTTCCGGGTATCGGTTTTTCTCCTGACAAGATGTTACAGGGGCGTCTGTTC
>JBOFSC010000709.1:0-1456 GCA_051651345.1 Enterobacteriaceae bacterium | reverse complement strand
ATAGCCAACCGGCACAACAGGTGATGCTGCGCCACTACCACAGGATAGCAGATCAGAAACTGATGGCCGACTCCGGCAAGCAGTTTCCCTCGGTCAAGTTGTTTAAGGTAGAAGAGCTGCTGGGCAGTTGGCCGCAAGTGATGCAAACACATTTTAGTCAGGGGGGTGTTCTGGACCAGTTGCTGGCTGAGGGGCGTCAATAATGGCCTTTTCCGTTACAGGTCGTCGTGTATTGCCTGGGTTTACCCTCTCATTGGGAAGCAGCCTGCTGTTTACTTGCCTGATACTTCTGCTGCCACTAAGCGCTCTGGTCATGCAACTGGCGCAAATGAGCTGGCACAGTTACTGGCAGGTTATTTCCCACCCTCAAGTTGTTGCAGCCTACCGGGTCACCGCACTGGCGGCGGCCTGTGCTGCGCTGTTTAATGCGCTGTTCGGTCTGCTGCTGGCCTGGATTCTCACCCGCTATCGCTTTTATGGTCGGACCCTGCTGGATGGTTTGATCGATCTGCCCTTTGCGCTGCCGACGGCGGTTGCCGGGCTGACCCTTGCCGGGCTGTTCTCCACCCAGGGGGCGTATGGTGCCTGGCTGGCTCAGTGGGGGATTAAAGTCTCCTTCACCTGGCTCGGTATTGCCACGGCGATGGCCTTTACCTGCATCCCCTTTGTGGTGCGCACGGTACAGCCTGTTCTGGAAGAGTTGGGTGCTGAGTATGAAGAAGCGGCACAAACTCTGGGGGCCAGCCGGGCGCAAAGTTTTTTCCGCGTGGTATTGCCGGAACTGTTTCCTTCCCTGCTTACCGGGACCGCTCTGGCGTTTACCCGCTGTCTGGGGGAGTTTGGTGCGGTGATTTTTATCGCCGGTAATATCGCCTGGAAAACCGAGGTGGTCTCCCTGATGATGTTTATTCGCCTGCAAGAGTTTGATTACCAGGCGGCCAGCGCCATTGCTTCAGTGATTCTGGCAGTCTCTCTGCTGCTGCTGTTCACCATCAACTTAGTGCAACACCGTTTTGCCCGCCGACTGGGAGGACGCTGATGAGCCAGACACTATCGCAGGTGCACCCCCGCAGAGCCCGGGTGGATGGGGTACGTATTTTTCTTATCGCCCTGGGCATGGTGCTCTCCTTTCTGTTTCTGGTGGTGCCGCTAGCCAGCATCTTTCTCAGCGCCTTTGCCGGTGGTATCGCCGAAGTGTGGCGCAATCTGCACGATAAAGAGATGCTGCATGCCATCGGACTGACGCTATTAGTGGCCTTGATCACCGTGCCGGTCAATATGGTGTTTGGCACCCTGTTTGCCTGGTTGATCACTCGCTTTAGCTTTCCCGGGCGGCAACTGCTACTGACCCTGATCGATATTCCGTTTGCGGTTTCCCCCGTGGTGGCGGGTCTGCTTTATCTGCTGTTATATGGCAATGGCGGGCTGATGGGCGACTGGCTGGGACAGTGGGATA
>JBOFSC010000708.1:0-12815 GCA_051651345.1 Enterobacteriaceae bacterium | reverse complement strand
ATCCCTGGGGGCTCGAAGCGCAGCATCCCTACTGCCTACGGTCTGATAACCTACATAGCATCCACTGCTCCCAAGGCAAAGTGCAGCGCCCTTAGGGTAGCGACTCAAGCAAAAAGAGTTCGACCTTTTGCTTCAACTTCTCTATAATCTTGCGACCCCACGTTACGACAAGTTTTTTCCCAAAAACTTAAAGTACCGGAACTGTTCGAAGGGACAGAGGGCTGGTACTGACCTTAACAGAATGAATAGCGGGAATTATCCCTTATTCATCAATATGTAACTTTACATTGGGCACATTTTAGATAATGAAAACCTTTACAGCAAAACCAGAAACTGTAAAACGCGACTGGTATGTCGTTGATGCGAGTGGCAAAACTTTGGGGCGTCTCGCAACAGAATTAGCTCGTCGCCTGCGCGGCAAGCACAAGCCGGAATATACTCCGCATGTGGATACCGGTGATTACATCATTGTGTTGAATGCCGCACAAGTGGCAGTCACAGGCAATAAGCGCGCGGATAAAATCTACTACCGCCATACTGGCTATGCAGGTGGTATCAAGCAAGCGACTTTCGAAGAGATGATTGCCCGCCATCCTGAGCGTGTGATTGAAATCGCGGTTAAGGGGATGTTGCCAAAAGGGCCTCTGGGCCGTGCCATGTTCCGTAAACTGAAAGTTTACGCGGGTAACGAGCATAATCACGCGGCACAGCAACCGCAGGTTCTGGACATTTAATCGGGATTACAGGTAATGGCTGAAAATCAATATTACGGCACAGGTCGCCGCAAAAGTTCTTCCGCTCGCGTCTTTATCAAGCGTGGCAGCGGTAACATCATCATTAACCAGCGTACTCTGGAGCAATACTTCGGTCGCGAAACAGCACGCATGGTGGTTCGTCAACCTCTTGAACTGGTAGAGATGACAGATCAGTTAGATCTCTACATCACTGTTTCTGGTGGTGGTATCTCCGGCCAGGCAGGCGCTATCCGTCACGGTATTACCCGTGCACTGATGGAGTATGACGAGACGCTGCGTTCTGGTCTGCGTAAAGCAGGTTTTGTCACGCGTGACGCCAGAGAAGTTGAGCGTAAGAAAGTGGGTCTGCGTAAAGCCCGCCGTCGTCCGCAGTACTCTAAGCGTTAATCGTTGTCCACCACGGTGGTACAGCGGACAAAAAGCCTGGCTTGACCGGGCTTTTTTTATTTTACATAGAACGCAATGGTTTGATTTTTAAATAATTTTCAAGGTATAGACTGCTGAAATTGCAGCGATATCTGCTCAAAACTTGCAAAATCTGGTACACTATCACTCACATGTTATGTCGCTCCCGTCTTGTTCTGCTGCCTGCCAATTTGTAAGGCAACGGGTATTGCGGATTTTGCCTGGTTACTGGTATGGATGATGGCGTTACGTCATCTCCATTGAATTGCTGAATAAACTTGGAGGTTTTCATGGCTGTCGCTGCCAACAAACGTTCGGTAATGACGCTGTTTTCTGATCCTACTGATGTTTTTAGCCATCAGGTACGGATAGTTCTTGCAGAAAAGGGTGTCAGCGTTGAGATAGAGCAAGTTGATGGGGATAACCTGCCACAGGATCTTATCGACCTCAATCCTTATCGCACTGTGCCGACTCTGGTGGATCGTGAGCTGACACTGTATGAATCTCGCATCATTATGGAGTATCTGGATGAGCGTTTTCCACATCCTCCTTTAATGCCAGTTTACCCGGTTGCCCGTGGGCAGAGTCGCCTGATGATGCACCGCATTGAAAGCGACTGGTACACGTTACTGTATAAAATTATGAGCGGCAGTGCCCAGGAGGCGGAGTCAGCGCGTAAACAGTTGCGTGAGGAACTGCTGGCGATGGCGCCTATTTTTGGCGAAATGCCTTTCTTCATGAGTGAAGAGTTCAGTCTGGTGGATTGCTATATGGCCCCTCTGCTGTGGCGTCTGCCTTTGATGCAAATAGAACTCAGTGGAGCGGGCTCTAAGGAGCTGAAAGGATATATGACCCGCTTATTTGAGCGCGACTCCTTTTTGGCATCCCTGACGGATGTGGAACGGGAAATGCGCCTGCAGGCAAAGGGTTAACCTGATGGATCTGTCACAGATGTCACCACGTCGGCCCTATATTCTGCGGGCATTCTACGAGTGGTTGCTGGATAACGACCTGACGCCCCATTTGGTGGTGGATATTACCCTGCCAGGGGTACAGGTACCGCTGGAGTTCGCCCGTGACGGACAGATAGTGCTCAATATTGCGCCCCATGCGGTAGCTAATCTGGAGCTGGGTAACGATGAGATCCATCTTAACGCCCGTTTCAGTGGCACGCCCAGAAAACTGACGATCCCCCTCTATGCGGTGATGGCGATCTATGCCCGTGAAAATGGGGCGGGCACCCTGTTTGAGGCAGAAGCGGCCTACAGTCAGGAAGAGCCCACCATTGGCGAAATTGTACAGGAAAACCCACCCGATCCGGATGATGAGCCCCCCAAACCTAAGGGACGCCCCTCATTACGGGTGGTAAAATAGTCCGATCCTCACCCCTCTGTGCTTAGCTTTCCCTCACCCGCTTGCGGGAGAGGGTTAGTTTTCATTAATTCAATGAGTTAGGTTGACTAGAAGTATTTCCTGAGATTCATTCAACACCCATCTCGGCGAGTCGCTTTGTCGATTCTGTGTCAATACACTTACCAACATCGTTGCTGTACGAGAGAACTTCGCCTGCTCACGCAGGCGAAGCCGGAGCGTCGTTGACATTTAATCCCACAGCGGACTGACCGTAATGGTTCCACTACCCTGTGCGATGCCAGACCAGTCGTCACCGGTACTGGTCTTTTGCGATGCAGGATCATTAAAGTGGAATTGCAGTTTCACATCCAGCATTCCCTCTTTATTGTCGGGTTTATAAGCCGGTATCCAGTTGCCTTCTTTTAATCTCACATTCGAAACCGGGCAGATGGGATGACTTTGTATCTGTTGACGATCAGTCGTAAAGGCAAGATTTGCCCGCAGGGGGATCACTGCGCCCGCGGGACGACTCTGTGCATCAACAATCAGGGAACAGAACCCCGGTCGCCCCTGCACCTCAGCCGGGCCTGTCACTGTCAGGAGAATATTGTGCGGTTCACGGGCATGGCCGCCCGGGCAGCCTGAGCAACCGCCCACCCGTTCCCAGTGTACTTCATAAGGCAGTTCCCGCAGGCCGTGTGCGCCCACGTTACCTTCAATTGCACTGTCACCCGTTGGCCGAATAGAGATAATGTCATTAAACGCCGGAATACTCACTTCTGCTTTTTTGTAAGGCTCGGGTTTAGGGGTCTGGCCCGGTTTTTGTGTGTTAGCGGCCGCGTAAAAGCGGAAGATTTTCTGCACCGATGGCACACTGGCAGGCATTTTCACGGGAATTGTCAGGCGCAGAGTTTTCTCCGTCAGAGGCCCCGGCCTATAGGATAACCAGCTATTGTCGGCTTTCTCCAGATTGATCGTCCTGGTTTCCCCCCCGGACAGCAGTAGCTGTGCATTCTCCAGATCCAGAAATTCACTCAGTTTTTCACTGACTTTTGGTGCATCAATCCAGAAATAAAGCAGGTCATCAGCCCCCACTTCACGACTCAGCTCTAGTTTAAAAGTAGCCAGTGCACCAGGCGTTACCGTAGGCGAAACAGCATTGAGGTTAATCATTTGTAGTGCCACAGGGGGAACCGTTGCTGTCAGGCTTTGAGTGAGTGCCGGGTTATTCGGAAACTCGCGTTGTAAAGAAACCTGCAGGGTATAGTCTGTATTCTCAATGATACTGTGATCTTTCAACTCAAAGAATGGTAACCAGTTACCGAACTGCTCAACATTTATCACCCCCCCTGAGCAGAGAGGTTAGCCCGGGCAGGTGATGGGTTAACGCCTTGCTGGTTCCGGTAGTTGACCTGTAGACTCGGTTTGTTAAGCAGATCACCGGGTTGTTTTTGATAGAGACGATAAAAAATTTGTTTCCCGCCTGGCTGTAGTGGTTTACTGTTCATCAGCACAGAAAAATCCACTTCTCCGTCACGGACAGTTTTCAGGATCTCCTTAATTTTATAGACGGCCTCCCCTGGGGTAATCACGCGAACAGAACCTCTGACGTCCCGGTTTAGGACCATCTGGCTGGTGTAGATATGACACTCTACCGAGGCGGTAGTATTGCGTGGTGCATCACTCTTTACTTTGAGTTCAATAGAACCATGATGCAGTTGACTTCGATTCATCAGGTTTGACAGCGAATCGAAAGTAATTGTCTGAATCTTGCCATCTCTGTTTCTAAACCCATATTGTTTATTGTTAGTAAAGACATTCTGCGATCCTGTATTCTTACAGCTCAGACCATACTGATGTGTATCTGGCTCATTTGGTGCAGGATCGATCTTGATAAGAAATGTTGACTCTCCCCCTTGCTCGACCAACTCAGGTTGCGGGGTCAACGAATTGATTCTGGAAAAAGCGTGATTACTTTTAGAACCCCAGATAATGAGCTCGTAATTAAGTGTTATGACGTGACCATCGTTTAATGTGGCAGTGAGTGTCAGCGGAAAGGTTTCCCACCCCATGGTTTGTGTCACTTCGGCGCTAGGGTCGATAAGAATATCAAACCCCATAGCACCCGTCTTTAATTCAAATGTATCCCTAAAGAGCTCTTCTCTCGGGAACGTTTGTTGGACTTGAGAGGGATAAGAAACCATTACAGCCTGCCTCAATCGCATTGTTTTCGAATTTCCTTGCTTGATCTGGATTGTTGCTGACTTGTCTAACGGAATCATTGTGTAATTAAAGCGTACTGAGAGCATGGCTGCCACGGAGTTCGTGGCCTGGCCACCGTAATAACCTCTAATCCCATCCCGGGACTGGAAGATATACATACTGTCGTCGCTGTTTTTTTGCCACCCCTGAATCGTCAAGGGCAGTTGCCTGACGAGATCTTCCTCCAGCGCAGAGCGCGTTAGCCCTTTTAACTGCTGCGGATCTTTCAGACTGACCTGCAACAGGTAATCGCCTCCTTCGCTGAGAGCATTGGTTAGCAGATGCAGAGAGTAATGCTGTCCCCGCTCTTCAGGAGATACCGTCAGCCATGCCCCCTCTCGCAGTTCGATTTCTTGTTTATTCAGCCGAATTGTCTGCCACTGAATAGCGGACTCTTTACCTTTTTTCTCTTTCACATTCAGCCTGATGTATAAATTTTCTTTTTCTTTGAGCGGCCGATTAAAATCGATTTTTATTGACACAGGCTCACCCACCTTCACAGGTGAGCGCTCTGCCTTCAGGGGGAGTAACGTAAGGGGGATTACGTCAGAGGGCGAGTTTTTATTCACCAACGGGAGTGGCGTAGAGTCAGTATGCAGTGTGAACTGGTCACCCTGGCTTGCGCGCATTGGCAGCATAAACTTCATTTTTATCAGTTCAGAGAGCGTTGGGTCACTTTTCATTGTTCGTAACGCAGGAGCGCTTTCATCAGCATCAGGCAGAAAGAGATCCAGTCCCTGGGTTCCTGAAAATTCTGCCAGCGTGATAGATGAAGCGAGAGGATGCCAGTTTTGGCCTACACGGTACTGCATTCCCATAGTCTCTTTTTTGCTTTGCACGACAAAACGCAGTTCTTCATTCATAACGGGTGCCCCCCGCCACTGAATTTCACGAATGCGGCAGATCTGGCCATTTAACCCGTTTATTTTCTGCGCCTGACAGTGATAACTGGAGGGACGAGCAAACTGCAACTCTCCTCCTTTGACAATATGGCTGAGGATCTGCTGTCGCTGGTTTGCACGCTCGGCATCAAAGCGCCACAATTGGCTGTCCCCCTGAGACAGGGAGCTCAGTGCTTGCCAGCCAGCATCGCTGAGCATTGGCAACTCACTGGGCTCACTTTGTGGGGTCCCCCCGCGCGCGGCAAACCCAGAAAAACTCTGTGCCGGGCTTAATTGGGGCTCCACAGTGAGGGGTCTTTCTACACTACGTAATCTGGAGTTGTTGGTATACCAGATTGCATTACGCTCACCTGCACCGGGATTACGTACACCAAACAGAACTGACTGTTGTCCCCGTCCTCTGGCGCTACTTCTGGTGAGGGTAGTGACGTACTGAGTATCACCAACCTGATCGTTAATCAATAACACTTCAAGACGCGAGGCATTGATGGTCTCTTCCGGCTGTGGCAGTGGGGTGTGACTAAAAGTCAGACCATAGAAATCGCCCCTGCTGTGACGGCTGGATGAGAAAAAACCGGCTTCAAGTAGCCCGGCAAGTGTCTGGCGATCCTGTGCTGTGCCGTTTGCTGAAGGATCCTCAGCAGGAAGAAATATCTCGATACCATGACTGCCAGTAAATTCCGACACCGAAATCGGTGTGCCAAACGGGTGCCACTGCTGACCAACGCGATAATGCGCCTGCGGCAGAGCACTCCGGGCTCGCATAATGAACTGCAGGTCACTGTTTTGTAATGCATTATCTTGCAGTGTTATCTCCCGAATCAGGCAGCTTTTGCCCTGAATACCGCTGACCTGCTCATCATGACAGTTAATTTTGTTTGGCCGACGCAGAATAAGGTGTGCCTGTTTATTGATAACACTCTGCACAAGACGCAGCCCACCGTTTTCGAGTTGTTCCTGTAGCGCCAGCGTGTGGCTGCTGCCGATATCCATCTGTTGCAGCCGAGTGAAGGCAAGATCGCTTAACAACAGGTTACTGTAGCCTTTAGGAATGGGTGTGATGGATACAGGGTCGCCATAATGACTATTGTGGTGATTATCAAGCAGGCCGGAAAAGGCTTGACTCGGTTCAGCGGAGTTGATGCGAACAATATCTTTCGCGAAAGTGTGAGGGTACCAGGCGGCCAGATGTTGGTTGCGGCCCATACTATGACGGACACCAAACAGTGCCACAGGCAAGGACTCAGGTAGAGTAGAGCCGCTGCTCTCCAGTGTTGTTACATACTGATTACCTGCAATTTGGTCGTCAATCAACAGCACGCCCAACTGTGTAAATTGAACGGTTGGCATTGGCAGGTTAATGGAAGGATTGGGATCATCCTCTTTAATTGCGGGTGGATTTTCGGGATCAGGGTTTTTATTTTCGTCGGTGGAATTATGATCCAAAGGTGGATTTTGGGTATCCATTTCCGTATGATTGTTATCTAAAGGTAAATTTTCTGTCTCTGTTTCTGCAGAAGTAATAAGATTTCCCTCAGCACTTTGAACACCATTTATGGCTGAGATAAAAAAACAAGAAATAAGAAATAAGAAATAAGAAATAGGAAAAAGGCCGATCTCATGTCGACACTCCTTAGAGTAAATAGTCCTCAACTGATCAAAAAATCAGTAGCCAATCATGTTGCTCATATTTTCTTAAGAAGGTAATGGATTACCGAGACAGAGGTAATAGATGAGAGAAAAGAGAGGAAACTCAGTTTGTTGAAAATGTAAAATAGCTTTAAGCATCCTGGCCATCCGATCTTATATTCTTGTTTTACCTGCTGTACTGACAGATAGAGTAAAACATTGTAAATCAATTGCAGTCTATCGCCGTATAATAAAGGGTGGCGTAAATTATTTCAACATTACTTATTAGTAAGCAACTTGTTATTTTTATGGTGAGGCTTGGGAGTGTTTTGAACAGCCAATGGCAGCCGATATCAGCGTGGTGCCATCCAGACAGGGAAAAGATCGTCAACGTTATGGATATCGCCGGGCTCTGTGAGCAGGGGACAGGGTGAGCCTAATCGATGATTTTTCCTGCAACCTGTCAGATTAAGTGAAAAAAAGATTGATCTTATGGGCAAACTCTCTAAAATTGCCCCTCACAAACCTGACATACCGTGCGAAGGTGGCGGAATTGGTAGACGCGCTAGCTTCAGGTGTTAGTGTCCTCAGGACGTGAGGGTTCAAGTCCCTCTCTTCGCACCACTCAGGTTTTGTTGCCGCTATCCCCGCCCTTTTCGGGCACTATACACCTTAAACTTACCATTGCGCGTCAACACCTGATGCTTGCCAAAGCTTTGGTCTAACCACTGTGCATAGGGCAAAAAGGCATTAGCGACAATCCGTAACTCCCCCCCCGGACGCAAGTGCTGCGCCGCGCCAGTGATAAACTGTTGCGTCATCTCCAGAGAGGTCTTTAAGCCCTCATGAAACGGAGGATTAGATAAAATCAGGTCGAAACTGCCCTGAATATCAGAAAAGCCATCGCTGGCGATAATACGTCCTTCCAATCCATTGGCCTGCAAGGTGGCCTGGCTGGAGGCGATAGCTGCCGCACTGATATCACTGAGTGTCAGCTTTAGCGGTTCAGAGGCCCGTTTAGCCACCACAGCCGCCAGCACGCCCGCGCCACAGCCCATATCCAGCACTTCCCCAACCACCGGCTGCTCCAGAGTGGACAGCAGTAACTGGCTGCCATTGTCCAGCCCCTGCTGGCTGAAGACCCCCGGCAGCGCGTGCACCTCGACACCCTCATACTGGTACCGATGCCACCAGGGCTCGGCAGAGAAGGCGGCTGGCTGCTCTGTCACGGTAAAGTAGAGGCTACAACGCCGGGCCGTGTCTATTTTCTGCAGGGTACAGAGATCCGCCATCAGGGTATCGACACTGCGCACACCGCTGCGATTCTCTCCAACCACCCATAATTCACACCCGACCGGTAGCACCGAGAGCAGATAGCGCAACTGAAACTGCGCTTCCTGCTTATTTTTGGGCCAGAAATAGACCGCGCTATTGCACTGCTGCAGCCACTCTGGCGGGACCAACAGCCCAAACCAGGCCCGCTGCTGCAAAAAGGCACTCTGCTGCCGCCACTGCTGATAATAACCACACCAGACGCGGGTCGTGTCTGGCAGTTCACGGGCCAGTTGATCCTGCAGATCACCGGCTAACACTACCTGGCGATTCTGGAAGCGCTCGTGGTGGCGCAGAAGGATTTCACTGACAGGCATAAGTTGTGACATCGTGAGTTCATTTCCCTAAAATAACAGTATCAGGGATTATAAAATGTTATGCTCCATTATTCGACCACTAACAGGGCTGTATACCCGTCGTCTTTCAAGTTGCGGCGTTGTTGGCTGCACAGATTCAGTCGAATCACATACTGATGTATGCTCATCGCCTGAATCTGCTTGCCGCCTAGCCGCAACTCGAAATACTTTGGGTATATGCAGGATAAATCATAACATGGCAACAAGACGCGAGCAGATACTGCAGGAACTGGGTATTGTCCAGTGGGAGGTGCGTTCTCCGGCAGTACTCAAGGGCGAGGTGGGATTACTTCTGCCTGCCGGTTGTCAGTTGCTGTTGGTGGCGCAGCAGCCTCCGTCACTTAAGGAGCCCCTGTTGCAGGATATCCTGCGGGCACTCAGGGTGACGCCGCAGCAGGTGTGTATGTTACGTGCTGAGCAACTTCCTCTGTTACCCAAACAGGAGAGCAGGGCCATCTGGTATCTGGGTATTGAACCCACGGCGGGCTTAAGTGCCCATTTTCTTACCAGCCCCGAGCTGGCACAATTAAGGCAAGATAGCGCAGCCAAGCGCGCGTTGTGGCAACAGATAAGTCAATATGATCGAGATCTCATCCCTTCACTCCCATGATCTGCCAGGGGCTCTGCAAATTGAGCGGGCTTGTCAGGAGTTTCCCTGGAGTGAAAAACTGTTTTACAGCAATCAGGGGGAGCGTTATATCAACCTGAAACTTCAGGATGACAAGGGGAACATGGCGGCGTTTGCCATCACCCAGCAGGTGCTGGATGAAGCCACTCTGTTCAATCTGGCCGTCCATCCCACTCACCAGCGTCACGGCTATGGCACCGCCCTGCTACAACACCTTATCCCGCTTTTACAGGAGAGGGGCGTAAGCACCCTCTGGCTGGAAGTCAGAGCGTCCAATTTGCCCGCAATCACGCTGTACGAAAAACTCGGTTTCAACCAGGTAACCGTACGCAAAGGCTATTATCCTGCGCAGCAAGGCAGGGAAGATGCCTGGGTAATGGCGTTGATGCTTTAAAGGCCACCACCCAAAGCCTTATGCCGCAAAATTCACCGTCGCCACAACCGAACCAAAGAAGCTGATATCGGCGGAAGGCAGCACGGTAACCGGAGGCATGACCGGGAATACCTGAAACTGTGCGCGGAACTGCTGTCCGGAAGGTGGAGAACCATCTTTCATCAGCCACTGGAAGCCAGCGTTTTTCAGGTTAGTGATGCTGGCAACACCTTTATTTTTTTCATCATCATCATCACCCCCTGACACCGAGTTATCTTTTAATTGCGCGGGGTCAAGAGACCCGGGGGTCAGGTTAGTACCGACCTGTGGCAGGCTCACTGTCACGTAATAACCGGATTGATAACCAAAAGCAAAGTTGGCCCCGGTTTGTTTCACCGTGGAGTGAATAGGGGCTGGGCTACCATCAGCAATGGTAACTGCCGCATTTGCGGGGGCCGGGCAGGTAATTTGTAACATTGTGGTAAAAATACCAGGAACAACAACCGCGCCTGTTCCAAGAATGTTACGAGAAATCGCCCCCACATGAATATTAGGCACAGTAAATATGATGTCACAGGGGGCCTCCGGCATATGGCCATCGATAGTGAAAGTGGCTGTCTGAGCAGATAGCGCCATATGGGAAAAAAGCACCAAAGGGGCAATTACGGTACAGGATAAGAGTGACTTTTTCATATATTCTCCGACGACTGAATTAACACTTTACACTGCCGAGGTGCAAAAGGTTTACTCACTAATCCGGTAGTTATCAAGCCCTCCTTATTGCATGTATAAAAGTATAGTATTGTTACAAAAATTTGCAATATGTAACATTAATTAACCTGCACAATCTGCTTCAAAAGTAATGACATCAGTACTTTGCTCATTCAGGTTATTCAATTCCAACTGGCAGGTGTCACCATTATATTTTCGCAGATAAAGCTGTTTCACTTCCGGTACAGAGAGATAGGCTTTCCCATTATTCTGTAATACACCCACCTCATTGTTATCGTGGTCCAAAAGTGTTGCCATAATATGTGACTGATCCGTTTTTTTCATAGAGATAATAATTCGTTGCACTTTTTGTGCACTGAATTCAACATTATGTACGCTGCCGCGCCAGGGAATATGAGTAAAGTGATTATCGACATTATCAATATCAGAAGGAATAGTGCTTTGATCAAGCTGAATATTATTTTGTACAAATGGTGGTGCATTGGGAATGATGGCATTGCCAAAGATATCGGGTTCAGAATAATGGGAGCTGGCCACCACCTTACTGTTACCCAGCGAATCATCCACGGTCACAATGGTAAAAGTATCAGAAATCTGCTCGCTAGAGAGAGTTATCCCCTTCTTATGGGCGACAATGCCGCCGCTGGCACGTAGAATACGTTGTTGATAATGGGGATCAGAGCTGTAATTTAACCCAAGGCGCGTATATTTGGCCTTACTGTCCAGTTGTGTGCCATAGCCGGTCTGAGTTGTATTGCGTGAAGCATAAACGGAGTAACTGTTATCGCGGCCGATCAGCCCGCTAAGATAGGCATTCTGTTTGGTGCCTGCGGGCGTCCGGCTGGCGGTGTAGCGCGCCACATTTTTGCCCAGAGGTAGGGTGACCAGCACACCGACCTCTTTGCCACGATTATTCGCATTATCGCTTACATACAGCGAGATCACGTTTTTATTGACCTTGAAATTATAATTCAGACGGTAATTCCAGCCTTTCTTCCCACTATTATTGGAAGATGAAGTATACAGTGAGAGCTCACCATAGCGCCCCAATGGAATATCTGCACTAATATTATGTGTATAGGAGCGTTTGGCCGTGCTTTGCTTGATACATTCTCCCCAGTTATTGAGAACAGAGCCAGCCGGACAGTAAATTGGGCTAAGCGATTGATAAACCCCAGGGGAGGTACGGGCCTTGGGTTGGGTTTGGTAATGGGCGCTATTATAGCTCATCGACCAGTGCAGGCTGACTTGAGTGGTGTTGAAGCTCAAACCGGTACCGATATAATTGCCTTTGCTGCCTTTGCTGCCTTTGCTGCCTTTGCTGCCTTTGCTGCCTTTGCTGCCTTCGCTGTTGGAGTAGTTAATCAATGAGGAGGAACAGATCTGCTGATTAAAACAGATACTCATCCCACTTCCCCAGAGATAAAAACGCTTCAGATCCTCTGGCAGAATAATACCGCCAAAACTATAGGCTGCTCTGCCTCGTTTTTTGCTGATATACGCCGTGGTAACATAGTCCTCTGTATCTATCAGCTTACCTGCGGCAACGTTGTAGTTATAATCGATACTCACCAGAAACAGTTTAGGATCCACCGTCTCCTCATGCACGGAACCGTCTGAGCCGATGATTTTGATGATTACCGGACTGGTGGTATCACTTAAAAATGAGAGATCCACATTTACCTGTCCCACGGATATATTTTCCGAGCGCAGTAACTCATTGTTTTGCCAGATTTCCAATATACCACTTTGATCGCTAAAGACCGTATAATCGTTACTACTGGTGGGAACGACCCGATGTTCAGGATAGAGCTGGGCACCATAAAATTGCGGCAGCGTAAATTGCGAGTTATGCAAATTCAGTTTGCCCATATCCAGATTAGCATTATGATCTTCCAGAGTTTTGGTCAGATAAGTTTGCCCGGTGGTATAACTACTTTTTCCGCTATGTTGAGAATATTGACCATAGCTACGAAAAATTAGATCTGAAAAATTAAAGCCATAGTTAAAAAATCCGGTCTTAGTATTTACCCTGTAATGAATTAAAGGTACATCAATGTGTTATGAGCTTAAGTACCTACATATGAT
>JBOFSC010000707.1:0-6517 GCA_051651345.1 Enterobacteriaceae bacterium | reverse complement strand
GTATAACTGACGAATAAGGCGAATCAACATAGCCACATCCTGTGTTGTATAAATATTACGGATATATCCCAAGCCATTAATGTTAAATTTTTCTGACTTAGACTTGATTTAGCTTCCAGACAACTGCTGGTGATAACATGCGAGAATCGTTGGATAAATCCATTGAATGGCAATAATGGATTATAGTTCTATGCATCATTGATAATGCAGTAACCTGAAGTTATCTCTTCGCGCATTTTAGCAAATCAATAAGAGCAGATAAAGATAATCTTTATATCCTCTGATAAAATGAAATCCATCTCATCTGCGTAAACTGCATCAGTTCGTTGATAATAGAGCGAGTTTTTCAAGCTAACGGTTTGTAAAGTAATACTAATTCATTACATAAGAAATTATTAACATTGATTATGTCTTGTTTATTTTTGGCTGCAAAAAATCATTATTATACATAAGATTATGCCAATAAAAACAAAAATGCAACACATATATAAAATGAATTAGCATGATAATTAACAAGGTTACATGATCTTTTTGGTAATGCATGAGAATTTGAATAATTAGCAATCTAAAATAAGTTTGGATTTTAATGTGAATAGATCAACAATTGATCAGTTATGAAAACTATCTCAAAATTCACAAAAAAACCATTAAATAAAAAACTCCTAATAATCAAAAAAATGAAACTAAAGATAAGTGAGAGATAATGAAATGACACTTTTTACATTTAGTGATTTTAATAAACACAAATAATCATATTGATCTCTTTTGACTCTGCGCTTGATAGGGTAACTGAATCGTTTAAGGTTGATCTCATAGCGCTGACACAGTGGGTCACTGCCTGAGGTCAAGACGGAAGAGGGCGACCAGAACGATTAACAATGTATTATGGCGACGTTACTACTGTCGATCATCTGCGCCAACATCGGCTATGGATTAAAAGATCCAGGTCACTCTCCTGGATAAAACAGGCCGCTCAAAGGTAAACAGAGGTACACCGCGTCGCGTATAAAATGTATCCTGTTACAGGGATTAGATAAAAAAATAGGAATTGAAATTTTATTTGACGAGTAAGGATAGCATTATGCCAGGTATACAGTCCGCGACATCACTGCAAGAACTCTCTCAGGAGCTTCTCAATAGCGTCACCACCCTGGCTGATCAGGGGTTGTTTCTGCAGGCTCACACTATGGCTCAATCTTGTGGTGATTATCGTGACTGGCAATCGGAACCGGCGGCAGGGGTTGCGATTCGTTTGACACGTCACCTGGGGGCTCCGCGTTTGGGGCGGGTACTCTGTTTTAAGGGGTATCGCCGCTATCCGAATAATGAAACGCTGCGTATGCGCTATATCCAGCAGATTCTGTTGCCACGGGGACCTTGGCAAGTCTGGGACTATTTTCGCCATCACCAACACCTGATGCCGAAACAGCCGGAAGAGAAAGCAGAGTGGTTCTCCACACAAGCGTGGTGTCATGCGCTGCTGTTTGATTTTAAGAACAGTCATCGCCTGCATGCACGGGCCATGGCCTGTGGCAGTCAGGACCCCTGGCTGAAAGTAGAGTACAGCTATATTCTCGAACAAGAGGACCGGTATACGGAAGCCCTGGAAGCGGTGCTGCAGGTGCTGGAGCAGAGTCCGGATAACCTGGGCGCGCTGCGCCAGGCGGCCTGGCTGGAGAGTCTGCTGGGGCTGACCACCGAAGCCACCGAGCGGTTGCGAGTGGCCGCAGGAAGGCTGGAGAGTGGTTATTTGTGTGACCAACTGGCGGATACTTTACTGGCACGGCAGCAGTGGGATGAGGCTTTGTACTGGTTACAACGGGGAGAAGCACTGCAACCTTTGCAGGAGAAAGGCGGGCGCATTTGGCGTGCTTCCCGTCGCTGTGATATCGCCTGTCAGCAAAAAGCCTTTGTTGAGGCAAGAGCGTGGGCGCAGATAGCGGCTGACACGTCTCCCTTTTACCGCACCCTGATGCCGCGTTTACAGCAGCCCAAAGGGCAGCGCAAGATCCTGGCAGTGGATTTTGTCGCGCAGCATCGTATGACCTGTGCACCCGCCACCCTGAGTGCGTTAACCGCCTGGTGGGGACAACCGGTCGATCAGTTACAGATTGCCGACGAGATCTGCTATAACGGCACCTCACAACAGAATGAACGTGACTGGTGTGAACGTAATGGCTGGCTGACCCTCGAGTTCACCGTCGACTGGGCCTGTAGCAAAGCCCTTATTGATCGCGGTATCCCTTTTACGCTCAGCGTCCAGTTGAGTGGCCTGGGACATATGGTGGCGGTGATCGGCTACGATGAACTGCAGGGCACGCTGTTGATCCGCGATCCTTCCGGACCGCTGCTGGTGGAGTATCAGGCTGATGAGGTGCTCGCGCAGCAACAGCTGTTTGGTCCGCGCGGTCTGCTGCTGTTACCGCCAGGTGAGCAGCAGCGGCTGGCAGGGTTAACACCGCTGCCGGAGCAGAGGCTGCATGATCTCTATTATCAGCGTCTGCAAGCTGTACGTGATGAAAGACCCGACAGAGTGGAAGAGGCGCTGCAGGCCCTGCAACAGGCGGCCCCGGAACATCGCTTAACGCAGTTGGCACAATATTTCACCTATAGCCAGAATAACCAGCCACAAAAAGCCCTGGCGGTGATAAACAAGTTATTAGAGCGCTATGCGCACAACCCGATCCTGGTCATCTATAAGGCAGATGTGTTGATCTATCTGGCCAGCTATCAGGAGCAGCTCGCCTGGTTACAACAGAGCATGGAGCGGCACCCGGGTGAGGCGCTGTTGCTCACCCGTTATGCGGCTCTGCTCAGTGTTGAGCGCCAGCGTCAGGGGGAAGTGTTGCAACTGCTGCGTCGGGCGCTGCGGACTCAGCCGATCTCGCCGGAGACCTGGTATGAACTGGCAGGCTACTGCTGGAGTCGTAACGATTATGATTACGCCACAGAGCTATATCGTATCGCCGCCTGTCTGCAACCTTATGAGGAGCGTTATCCGCTGGCGTACAGCCGGGCCTTGATTTGCTGTGGTCACAGGCATAAGGCGCGCCAGTTTCTGTGGCAGCGCTACCGACATCTGGCCCGATGGTCAACGGAGCCGGTGCTAACCCTGTGTGAACATCTGGAAGAGTGGAATGAGGCCGATTTGCTGGAGCGGATCCTGCAGCGGCAATATCAACATCGCCCTGATGATCTGGCGATCGGTTTACAGATGGCGGAGTATTATGGCCGCCGTGGCGATCTGACAACCAGCTTACGTTGTGTCTTGCAGACAGAACCTTTGCTGCGCAAGGGGCGTTGGTTATACGCCTTCATCCTGTGTCATCTGCGCCTGCAGGGGCAGGGTGAACAGCAGGTGGCCGGGGAGCAACTGCTGGTCTGGTCCTGGCAGATGATTGCCGGAGAAACGCTGAATATTTCGGCCCAGCGTCTGCACCTGCAATTACTGGAGCAGCATCAGGGTTTTCCCGTTGCATTACAACATATTGAACAACTGGTCTCTCACTATCCCCACTACGGTCCACTGACCGAACTGCAGGTGGAGTATTTACAACGCATCTCGCCGCCGCGCAAAGTCAGGGCGCTGGAGCGGCTATTGCGCAGTCATCCGTTCCATATGTGGGCTAAAAGGGAGTGGATCAGTTGCCTGGTATTACAGGGTCTCTACTCTGTGGCGCGCATTCATGCGGAACAGTTACTCTATCTCGACCCTTTTAATACCTTATCCCACTCTGTGTTGGGTTATGTTGAGTTGCACTGTGGTCGCAGACAGGATGCCAAATCGGCCTTCCGCCACGCCCTCTATTTTTCCATCGATAATACCTGGGCCAGTGGTCATCTGCTGCGTCTCAGTCGCACGTTAGGCGGGGAGAGAAGGTCGCTGGCTTTTATTCATACGGAGTTAAGTCGTCAGACCAGTACCGGAGAGGGTTGGCTGGCTTATCAACAGCAGGCCCTGGCCATGATTCCCCATGAAGAGCTGCTCAGACAGCTACAGGAGGCGTGCGATAAATTTAGCGAATTATGGCAACTGCGCCTGGCGCTGGCACGTCAACTGATGGTCCTGCAACGTTACAGTGAAGCAGAGCAGGTGTTACAGCAGGCGCGTAAGCGTTTCCCTCTGGTCTTGTCCCTGATCCAGGAGCAGGCCACCCTCTGGCGTTGTCAGGGACAGCGGGCGCAATATCGTCGGGTGTTACAGCAAGAGTTTACGGCTCATCCACTCTGGGCACCTCGGGCTTATGACTATGCTCAGTTATTGCTGGAACAGGAGCAGACCTGGCCCCAGGCGGAGCGGCTATTGCGTCAGGCGCTGATTCTGGCGCCGGAAGAGAGTGAACTGCGTGCGGCATTGGCCAGTAGCTTACTGCGCCAGCAGCAGTATAGTCAGGCGGAGGAGCAACTGCGCCTGCTGCTGCAGGCGGAGCCGGGCCATCAATGGGGCTGGGAGATGTTTGTCGATTGCTGTCGCGCATTACAACAACCGGAAACGCCGTTACAGTTTGCCAGGCTGCTGGTGTGGCAGCGGCCCCGTGATGGGGAGGCGTTGTACGCTCTGGCACAACAGCAAACGGAGCCGCTGCATCGGGAGCGTCTGCTGCATGAGTCATTGCGCTACAATGTAATTCGCCACGACAGCCACGACACTCTGTTATCACTGTTGCTGGAAGCCGAACGCTATGAAGAGGTGCACCAGCAGATTCAGGCACCCTGCTGGCATGGGGTGCCTCCGGTGGCTCTGGCATTTTACGGTCCTCTGGCCCGCTACCGGCAGGGTGAACATGAAAATGCGGTCTTGCAATTACATGAGTTGTTGCAGCGTCATCCCTGGTTTTTTAATGGCTGGCACCAGTTAGCGGACTGGATGGAGATTCATCACGAGTACGCTCATTACGTGACCGCCGCGCAGAAGATGGTCTGGTTACAGCCCCATAACGCCATTGCCCAGGGTTTTCTCGGTCATGCGCTGCGCCTGAATCACCAGGAAGAGCAGGCGTTACCCGCTTTCCAACGGGCTTTTGAACTGGACCCACACTATGTGTTTGCGGGTATTCATGCGTTTGAATTGCTGCAGGATAAGGGAGAGCATAAACAGTGTATGACCTACTTGCGCCAGCTGGTGGCGGAGAGCCCTACAGAGGATGTGCTGCTACGGGCACTGACCTACGCTATCGATCGCAAAGAGATTGAACTGCAGGAGCAGGTGCTGGAACCGTTATGTACGCTGCCAGAGCTGTCATCCTGCTGGCGCAGTGTTGAGGAGCAGATTAGCCAGACGGCGGACAATGCGGCTCTGCATCTGCTGGAGAAGTTGGGCTCGGCGATCCGTTTGCATTTTAATGCACTGCAATACTGGCTGGGACTGCAACATAACCGCGAGAGTGCCGGGACGCTGTTGCAAGAGATCCTGCAGCGCGAGCCGGGCTACTATGCGGGCTGGCAGGCACTGGCAAATCATATGGAGCAGAAGGCGCTGTGGTGGGAGGCTATTAAGGCGGCACAGGAGATGGTGCGCCTGCAGGGGGATAACTGCATCTCTTTTGGTTATCTGGGCCATAGTCAGCGTATGGCGGGCGAGCCGGAGCAGGCACTGGAGAGCTTCCGTCACGCAGTGGAGCTGAGCGATGAGTACTACTTTGCTGCACTACAGATTTTCGAGCTGTTGGTGCAATTACGGCGGCCGACAGCGGAAGTGAGTGAGCAAATACGTCATCTGCTTCGACAGTTTCCCCATGGTGATCTGCTGCTGAGAGTGCTGCCCTATGCCCTTGACAACGATTTAGCAGAATTACAAAAGGAGATCCTGGAGATCGCCTGTTATGAAGAGGATGCGGAAGAGTACTGGAGTCAGTTGACCGAGCTGTTGCGCGGCAGGGCATCACTGCTGGATGAGGTCATACTGCAGGGGATTGCCGAGGGGGGACTGGGGCGCACAGCACTCAATGACTGGCTACAGCGCGCGGATCAACGGGGAGGACAGGGCCTCTGGCAGGCATTTTGTCAGTTATTGCCGCAGGATCACCTGCACTATGGCAAATTTATGATGCTGCAACTGCTGGCGGAGCGCCATGTCCGGGGGACAGTCAAGCTGCTGCAGCAAACCGTGCAGGCGTGCAGAGAGGGTATCAGCGAAAACGGTAATATCTGGGCCATGGCCAGCTATGCTCTGGTCAGCCATGATCAGTATAACCTGATGTTTGAACTGCTCTCTGACTGGCAGCAGCGTATTGATTTGCCCCCGTGGGGGCTTAACAATCTCGCCATTGCCATGCGGATGGTGGGACGGAATCAGGAAGCGCGGGAGCTCGCCCTGCTCACGCTGGAGAGGGATCCCGAGTATGTGGATGCCCATGTCTGGCTGGCGGTGGATGCGGCGCAGGCTGAGGATCACGATGAACTGCTTGCCCGTTTACAGCGGGTGGCGCATGATGAAGTGCGCCTGTTTATGAAGCCTTACTACTATGTTTTACGTGGCTACGCGCTGGCGCTGCAGGAGAAAGAGAGCATCTGGGCA
>JBOFSC010000706.1:0-2314 GCA_051651345.1 Enterobacteriaceae bacterium | reverse complement strand
ACCTGATCAAATGTCACTGAATTATTGAGATCAAACGCCAGGGTGCCGCTACCGGTTACCCCACCCGTTCCCAGAGTGCCGCTGGAGCCGCCATTACCGATTTGCAATAGGGTGCCACCAGCGATAATGGTGCCACCGGTATAGGTGTTATTGCCTGTCAGAATAAGGGGATTTGCCGCCGCGACCAGAAAACCGGTGCCACTGATATTACCGCTATAGGTCAATGGCACATTAACATAAAAGTCAAGATCACCATTATTGACAATATTGGCGGAAGCGAGGTTGCCACCGGATCCCCCCAGGCCAAACTGCAGGATCCCAGTGGTGAGTGTCGTATCTCCGCTATAGGTATTATTGCCGGATAAGATAAAACCCACTTGAGCAATATCTGTGTAAGTCACATTATAATTACCACTGATCACCCCAGTCATATTAAAGCTGCCACTGGTCCCTGATTCGGTATAAAAAGTGGTATCACCGGTCAGGGTAATATTGCCATTCAGGGTCAGGGCACCATAGCTATCATCCACGATGGCACCCGCACTCCAGCCCGAACCGGAAACAGTAAAGGATTGATTATAAATACTGGTTACATTGCTGGTTAAAAATACGATTTCTGCACCCGTCTCAACAACAATGTTCCTGATGCTGCCCAGTGCGGAAGGCCCATCGACGTCCACACGCCCACCAGCAATATCCAATGTTCCGGTAAAATTCGGCGTGAAGTTGGCATTGCCCCACCATGAACCACCGGCAGCAAGACTGCCCGTGGTTCCCGAGGTATTCAGTTTCAGGGTACCCGCCCCTGTCACCAGGCTGCCAATGGAGGCAATCGATGACGTTGGGTAGGCTGGCAGGCCGAGATAATCGAGATAGAGTGTGGCACCGGCACTGATATTGAACAGAGGAGTGCTGGCACTGAGACCTCTACTGGTGGAACCATTTCCCAGTTGTAGGGTGCCTGCCGTCACCGTGGTTGTACCGCTATAGGTATTGTTGCCCGTGAATATTTGTGTACCGCTGCCCACTTTGACCAAATTGATCACAGAGCTGTTGGCGGAGGAGATGACACCAGAGAATGTCTGATTACTATTATCTCCGCCAATCGTCAGAGTCGTCGTGCCGGGAAAAGCACCATCAACGGATACCGTCCCTGTACCAGAGAGAGAACCGGCCTGGACAGTCGTCCCACCCTGTAAAGAGAGTGTTCCTCCAGACATGATAATAGCATCAGCAGCAGGCACGACATTATTGCCCGCCATCTCCAGAGTGGTACCTGTTCTGATGGTTATGGAACCAGTGAAGCTATTGTTACTGTTAGTTAAGATGCTCTTCCTGCGTATCAGGGTCACGGTGCCGGGATTACCGGAGAGAGTACCGGCAAACGTTGTGCCGTTAGTGCTGTTATCCACCAGACCCACGGCGCGACCCCATACCATCTTACCGCTAAACATGGCACTGTTACTGCCCAGTACGCTCCCTATAGTAGCCGCACCGCTACCCTGAGAGGTCAGGGTGATATTATTGACAAGATTGACACCATCCGCCAAAAATACACTGACTGCATTACTCCCGGTATTCGCATCCCCCATGGTGATAGCACCACTGCCAAATGAAGTGTTGGTATTCGCAGTAACGACACTTTGACTGATTAGCGTTCCACCACTGTACGTATTGGCACCCCCCAGAATTAAAGTCCCTCCTCCCATCGCCACCAGAGAACCACTGCCACTGATGACACCTGTCATACTGCTGTTAAAAGACGGGGAGCTAACCAGCAACACACCGCCATTGGTATTGATGGTCCCTGAGGCGCTGCTGGTAATATTCCCTGTGCTGCTATTGCCTGTGGTGTTAAGCGATAAATTCAGTTGTCCTGTCGTGGCGCTGATGGGCGCATTGATAGCGATGCCCCCAGTGCCTGCATTCAATGTGAGATTGGCATTGCCCGCACTTGTCATGGCAATCGGGGCACTCACCGTAATCGTTCCGCTGCCCCCGGTGCCGCCCGTGGCATCCAGGATCAGGCTACTGCCATTGTTAAGCGCGGCATTAATGGATGTGTTGAGAACAGACCCCGCCGTGTTCCAGGTGCCTCCTGCGGAAGAAACACTACCGCCTGAACCCGTCACCGTGATATCTATCGGGTCGAGTAGCCACAGACCTCCTACTCCGGCATCATATGTAGGTACTTAAGCTCATAACACATTGATGTACCTTTAATTCATTACAGGGTAAATACTAAGACCTAACGATAGCAACATACTTTTCTGATCTCGCCTGGGATGAGCTCGTTGACCATGAGTCGCAAAAA
>JBOFSC010000705.1:0-5283 GCA_051651345.1 Enterobacteriaceae bacterium | reverse complement strand
CCACAACGAAATCAATGTTTCCAGGGGTGGCTGAAACTTACAACAGCTTCTCCGGGGATCAACCGAAGAATTACCACGTATCAATAGTGGTAATCAACTACAAAGATATAAGGGGTGGCGCGTCAGCGCCGGGGTGGTCCGGCACTACAGCCGAAAAAGAGTATACCAGATTTACGTATATCACATATTCGAGCCGTGGATGTTTTACAGAGTTGAAATGAGGATATGGCGTATTAACCACCCCGGCGCTGGCGCGCCACCCCTCCACGGAGGGGAATTAACCAGCTCCCCTTTTTGTGTAGATACCTATGCTTGCCAGGGGAGGGAGCTAATGGCATCTTCAGGTTAATTGGGTATATCATAATACCGCCTCCACCTGCACCCAGCCTGAAGTGGGGTACTTGTCTGAAAAGTCATTTAGCCAAAATCCGGCAAGTACAACATTAATTGCTGTACTGCCTGATCTCTCTGGCTCTCTTCTGCCACATACTGAGGATTCAATTCCGACCACTCAGGATGGGCCCGGGCATCGTGCAGGGCTTCGGGTAGCTGACAGTTTTGCCAGCGACTTTCATGGGGATTGTCGATGCGCACCCGGTTTTGCGCCGCATGTCCGCGTGCCTCCAGCGCCCGCTGAAGCGCAGTCAGGCGCAGTGCCAGCAGGCTGATAATCGCATCATCGACACTGAGTTTATACTGCCCCTTCATCTTACCCAGCAGTTGATGTCGGTAATGTCTGAAACTTTGCGACAGACCACCGATCACTGCACCGACGGTGGTAGCGGCACCTAAAGTCAGCCCACCCAGCATAAGATCCACACTCGCCCCCGCCGCCGCACCGGTTGCCAGCCCCAAAGAAAGGCGAATCCCCATCTGTTTCAGCGCTTCGTTGCTGAACAGATCATCGGCAAAGCGACCCTGCAACAGGGGGAAATTGGCTGGCGTGGCCTCATCAATATTGAAGGCATAGAGTTTGAGCAGTTTTTCGATGGCCTGTTGTTCATAGTGACGCAGCTCCTGGTGCAATTCGGCGATGGCTTCTTGCCGCTGTTCTGCGGGGATAAAACGACAATAAGCGGTCACCGAGAGCAGGGTATCGGCAATCAGCCGGGTTGCGGCCAGTTGCCGGGCTTGCTGCCTTTGTTGTAACTCGGTCACCAGTTGTGACAGAGTCTGCTGTGCTTTATGGATCAGCAGTGCCAGACTTTCATATAAACGCCGTTCACCATCGTCAGGAGGAGAGACCGCATCAAAGGCGATGGCAGCATGTAACCCCAGGTGAGAGAGTGCCTGGCGCCAGGCCTGTTCCTGGTTATTTGCACTGGCGATAAAGTTGAGCACTGGCAGAAGGGGTTTGGCACATTCGGTCAGAATGGCCAGCTCATCGCGATATTTGGGCAGAACCGGTTCACGAACATCGATCACATAGAGAGCCGCATCGCTGCGCAGTAATTGCCGCAATACTTTGGCCTCCTGCTCAAATACCCCTTTGGCTTCAGGGCTGGCAAGGAAGCGTTCCACTTTTACCGGCCCCTCAATACGTTGTTGCGGTGGTGCCAGCAGATCCAGATAATCCCGCAGCGCCATGGCATCTTCCAGCCCTGGTGTATCATACAGCTCCACCTGGGGCGAGCCGTTAATATGGATGCGGATGCACTCCACATGACGCGTGGTGCCCGGATTATCAGAGACTTCACCAAAGCAGCTGTCTCGTGACAGGGTTCGCAGCAGTGAAGTTTTACCCACATTGGTATGTCCGACAACCGACAGAATCAGAGGGTTACTCATCATGGGCCTCCAGCCACGTCAGTTCTGCTTCAGAGAGTTGTAGCTGCTGTAATGCTGCACGCCAGCTGCTCAGGCGTTGGCTGTCACACTGGTGCAGCGCCAGTAACCAGATGCGACAGGCAGCGGATTGACTGGCCAGTTCACTGATCAGGCGCAGGATACCGCGATCCGGGCTGCGTCTGGTATCACAGGCGATCAGTAAACGTTCTGCCGGTCGGGTTGCCAGTTGTTGTAATAACGCTTTTCTCTGTTGGCGATCATTGAGCAATCCGCCATCGTGTATGGTTTCCGGTAGCTCCGGGGGCCAGGGCAGATCCTCTGCCAGCTCAATAGCCACCAGCAGACGACCACTGGCCGGAAGGGGGGAGTAACTGACACCACTAAGATTGTGTCGTTCCGGTGCGGGGTCAGTGATACCCTGCTGTTTGCTGGCCGGTTGCAGCCTTTGCGCCAGTAACTGATTATCCACGAGGGTCATATCCAGTTGCAGTTGGCGCAGACACCACTGCCAACGGAGTAATGACAGCAGCAGTAACAGCACTCGGGGCACCACACCGTAGGTTACCACCAGAGCAATCAGCCAGTTAGCCCACTGGTAATCGACACTGGTGCTATTGATCAGTTGATGGGGGATAAGTTGATTGGCGCTGGCCTCGATGGTGGACAGGGAAGGTTGGCTAAAACCCAGCAGCTCAGGTAGCAGAGACAGAAAATGGATCAGGGTGATAAAAGTATCGCTGCTGAGCAGAGTGGTTTGCCACAAGAACTGATAGTGTTGGGTGGAGAGCAGCAGCAGCAACAGCACCAGAGCACTCAACAAGGTGACAGACCAGAAACCGTGCAGTAACGCCGCGAGCCCCCACCGGGTGGCTTTGTGACGATTAAGCAGAACCATCAGGGCCGGGACCAACTGTACGCTGCGCCCGGTACGGGATAGTTTATCGCTCATCCAGAGCCACAGACGGCCGATAATGGAGCCGGGGTCCCCGGGAAATAGCAGGCTGAGCAGCCACAACAGCAGGCTTAGCAAATGTAAACCCAGCAGTGCCCCTGCCGCCCAGAGGATATTTACCGGGCGCACACTTTCACCCAGTGCACCAAATGCCAGGGTGACCCCCAATAACAGAGCCAGCAGCAACAGCGCCAAACCGGCCAGTTTTGCCCCCTGGAGCCAGTGTTGTTGTGCTTCCTTAAGACCATCACACTGTGCCAGCAGCTGGGCGCGCAGTAAAATCTTATCCTGTAGCGTGCCGGAAGCCGTGTGCACCTGACGCAGGGCTGCCGCGTCATCCAGAGGGCCATTTTTGTGCTCTGTCAGACGGATGCTTTCCGCCAGCCAATAGCGTTGTAATCTGCTGCTAGTCAATACCTGCCTTCCACGTTGTGTTATGAAAAAACCGTGTTATGAAAAAACTGTGTTATGAAAAATAAGCGTTATGGAGAAAATTCTGAAAACCCAGTACAGAATGAGGGGATCATAGCCGCTTTGCAAGTAACGATTTGTTACAGTATTCGGTGATTAGAGACAGAAGAAAAAAATTACAATCATGTAAATTATTTTTATCGTGATGTTAACATGCGAGGGGGGTTGATGAAGTTGCCTTTGATTGTGATTACGGGAGCCAGTTCTGGGATCGGTGCTGCCACGGCCAAACTGTTTTCTGCCCAGGGTTATCCATTATTGTTACTGGCACGTCGTCTTGATCGCCTCAATGCCTTACAGCTACCGGATACACTGTGCCGTGCGGTAGATGTCACCGATCCTGCTGCGTTACAGGCCGCTGTGGCTGAGGCTGAAGCCCTGTACGGCCCTGCGGATGCGCTGATCAATAATGCCGGGGTGATGTTGCTGGGCATTGTGGCAGAGCAGGATCCTGCGGAGTGGGAAACCATGCTGGATGTTAACCTCAAAGGATTACTTAATGGTATCCATGCGGTGCTGGCACCTATGGTGGCGCGTAAACATGGCACCATCATCAATGTCAGTTCTGTCGCGGGTCGTAAAACTTATCACCACCACACCGTCTATTGCGGGACTAAATTTGCGGTTCATGCGATTTCAGAAAGTTTGCGGGAAGAAGTTTCCTTGCACAATGTGCGCGTGATTACCATCGCGCCAGGGGCGGTGGAAACAGAACTGCTTAGCCATACCACCCTCGAGGCTATCAGGGGAGATTATGAGTCATGGAAAAAGGACATAGGCGGGGTGTTAACGTCTGAAGATGTGGCCACAGCAATCCTCTATGCTTACCAGCAACCGCAAAATGTTTGTGTGCGCGAGATAGTGCTGGCGGCAACCTATCAGGAACCCTAATCCAGGACACGGTTCAGGACAAAAAACAGGAGATTACCGGGGTAATCTCCTGTGTTATCAGAGGGGCAGCAGGTGATAGCTTAACGCTTGAGCGCCGCCTGGATAGATGCGATAACCGGTTGGTAGCCGGTACAGCGGCAGATATTGCCTTCCAGCGCTGTTTTCAACTCCTCATCCGTAGGCTGCGGGTTCTTATCCAGAAGGGCTTTGGTACTGACCAGAATACCCGGTGTGCAGAAACCACACTGAACGCCACCCTGCTCCACAAAGGACTCTTGTACCGCTCTGGCAGTGATATCCTGGGACAACCCTTCCACCGTGGTGATATTGGAACCATCGCATTGTGCCGCCAGTACCAGACAGGAGCAGACTGCGCTGCCATCCATAATCACGGTACAGGCACCGCACTCACCCACCGCACATCCCTCTTTGGTTCCCGTCAGATTAAACTTATCGCGAACCAGATCCAGCAGACGCATATTGCCGCTGACTTCGGCTTCCATCACTTTGCCATTTACATTGACTTTAATCTTGTTACTCATATCCGCTTTCCTTAATGCGCTTTGTTGGCAGATAACCGCTGGCGGGCACCCTGCATCATATCTCGGAACATATTGATAAATACCGGCATCTTATAAGCAGCAGACCAGCGCTTGCCAATGGCTTGATCAATCTGGCGCGTCAGGATCTCTTCAGCTTGTTGCAGGGACTCATCACTGAGAGGACGCCCTGTCAACGCCTGCTCCACTTCGGTTAGCCGTTGCGGTTTGCTGAACAAGGAGCCATCCACCATCCGGCAGTAGTTGATATTGCCGTTAGCATCGGTACCCAGCAGGGCGGTCAGGCTTTGACGCGTGATATTGAGCGCATTCCTTCTGCCCAGTTGATCATAGAGCTCGATAACATGGGCCGGTGGCGGAGGCTGCAGGATCACTTCTACCAGCAACTCATCGGCCTCTTTCTGCGTTTTATACCCGGAGATTAAAAACTCGCTGAGCGGCATCGAGCGTGTTCCGCGTACAGACTGCAACACCACTTGTGCGTCATAGATAATGGCCGGTGGAATGGAGTCCGCACAGGGGGCTGCGTTAACGGTATTACCACCGATAGTGGCGCGGTTACGGATCTGGGTTGAGCCGATAGTCTTACAGGCATTGGCCAGCAAGGGGTAGCGCTCTTTA
>JBOFSC010000704.1:0-1819 GCA_051651345.1 Enterobacteriaceae bacterium | reverse complement strand
ACGAGCTCATCCCAGGCGAGATCAGAAAAGTATGTTGCTATCGTTAGGTCTTAGTATTTACCCTGTAATGAATTAAAGGTACATCAATGTGTTATGAGCTTAAGTACCTACATATGACCCAACATTAGCTTTTACGAGTTATTTTCCCTTATATCACAACAACAACCAACTCATTAATAAAAATGTCATTTTCACGTCAACAGAATGTCAACATCGTGAATGTAAAATTATTAAAATTCCCGTTAATTTTTATAAGGATTTAATGATGAATAAAAATCTCTATCGCGTTATTTTTAATAAAGCGCGCGGGCTGTTGATGGTGGTTGCAGAAATCACCCGCGCCCATAGCTCACAAGGCAACAGCGCGAAAGGAGTGACAAAGCATGCCTCTGCACCACTGACTGCAACATTAACCCCTGTGGCATTCCTCACCTGTATAGGGCTGGGCGTAATTTCCGTCGCCCAGGCTTCTGTGATTGTGGATAAAAATGCTCCCGCTGAGCATCAGTCTGGTCTCAGTAAAACGCAGTCTGGTCACGATCTGATCAATATTACTGCCCCAACCGCCGGCGGTGTCTCCATAAACGAATTTACCGAGCTGAATACCTCTGCTGATGGCACCTATTTTAATAACTCCACCCGGGATACCTGGAGTCGGGAAACCGGCAGAGCATCCGCTAATGCCCTGCTGAATGGCAAATCAGCCACCGTGATTGTCGGCCAGGTGAATTCCGACGATCCCACCATCCTGTCGGGTAATCTGAGCATTCTGGGCCAGCAGGCACATCTGATTATCTCCAACACCAATGGCATTACCTGTAATGGTTGTGGCGTGATCAATGCCAATAAAACCACCCTGACCACCGGCCAGGTTCTGCTGGAAGAGGGCAATCTGGCAGGCTATCAGGTTACAAAAGATGGCACTATTACCATTAAAGGCGATGGGCTTAACAGTGAAAACTATACAGAACTGATCGCCCGCTCTGTCGCTGTCAATAGCACTATACAGGCCAAAGAGATCAAAGTGGTGGCCGGAACGAATAAGGTCAGCGGGGATTTAAGCAAAATTGAGGCTCAAAGCAGCGAGTCCAGGCAAAAACCCACCGTCGCCATTGATGTTTCCCAACTTGGCGGTATGCATGCCGAACGTATCCAGTTAATTGGCACCGAAGAGGGTGTGGGGGTGAATAACGAGGGCTGGATCGGTGCCTGGGCAGGAGATGTGACTATCAGTGCCAATGGTGTTATTGATAACCAGGGCTCTGTTTATGCCAGAAAGGATATCAATATCGATTCTGCCAGCGATATCAATAACCAAAACAGCCTGGAGGCCCACGGTAATCTGCAACTTACCAGTGCAGGAAACATTACTATGGGTGACAGAGCCCTTATGATGGCAGGAAAAGATTTGCACCTTAAAGCCGAAGGGGATATCAATACCCACAGGGTCACTGCCCTCAACAATAGCACAATAGATGCCGGAGGAGCCTATCGCAGTAATGGGATAACCGATATTTATGGTGACTTAGATATTAAAGCCAATGATATAGAATTCAATGACCTTTTCATTGCCAAAGGCTCCAGTAACATTGAAGCCAGAAATAATATCGTCAATAATGATCTTTTATCTTTTTCTGGTGACCTAAATATGGTTGCAGAGGGTAATATTACTAACAACGACTTATACGTAGGATCTTTAGGATCAACCAACTGATAACGATAGAAAAAATGACGTATTTTTAGAAAAAAGAGTGGAAAGTGTGCTGTGATCATGATCAAATGATCATTCGCCAAAACAACCAACACAACCAACACAACC
>JBOFSC010000703.1:0-1761 GCA_051651345.1 Enterobacteriaceae bacterium | reverse complement strand
TTTTGCGACTCATGGTCAACGAGCTCATCCCAGGCGAGATCAGAAAAGTATGTTGCTATCGTTAGGTCTTAGTATTTACCCTGTAATGAATTAAAGGTACATCAATGTGTTATGAGCTTAAGTACCTACATATGATCATGATATACATTATGCTAATTAATTACTTTGGATTGATTTGGGCTGGAAGAGTAACATAACGCACTGTTATAATAAACGTATTTAACAATTTAGTAACAGAAATTAACTAATCCCCTGCCTTAAAGAGACGGGGTGGTGGGCAAGTTGGGAAAAGGTTGTGCTTAATCCGCTCTCCTTCCCCATTCTAAACAGGTGTAGATACCTGTTTAGAATGGGGAAGGAGGGGATACAGGGGTGTGTTACAATATACGGTAATATAGAATAAAATTACTTCTGCAATGCCGGTGTCAATTGATCGCGAATGGTGGACAGAATCCCCTGTACCACTTTAGGATTACCCGCCACAATGTTACCGGAAAGATAGTGATTATGACCACCGACGAAATCGCACACCAATCCGCCAGCTTCCCGCACCAGCAACTCTCCGGCAGCAAAGTCCCAGGGTTTCAGGCCAATCTCAAAAAATCCATCAACCCGGCTGGCGGCCACATAAGCCAGATCCAGTGCCGCTGAACCTGTACGGCGAAAATCAGCGCATTCAATAAACAGCTTATCCACCATCCCCAGATAGGCATGGCTGTGCTGCTTCAGGCGGAAGGGGAAGCCGGTGGCGAGAATTGTGCCCTGCAGATTTTTCACGGGAGAACTGCGCAGGCGATAGCCATTCAGTTGCGCACCCTGGCCACGCACAGTGGTAAACAGCTCGTTAAGCATGGGGTCGTAGACCACGCCCACCTCGGTACGCCCCTTGACACGCACCGCAATGGAGACGGCAAAGTGGGGGAAACGTTTGACAAAGTTGCTGGTACCATCCAGAGGATCAATAATCCATTGCGTATCGGCCTGCTCGCCCTGAAGTTCTCCGCACTCTTCACCAATAATGGTGTGTTGCGGATAGGCTTTGCGAATGACTTCAATAATCGCCTGTTCCGCGTTGCGGTCCACGTTGGTGACAAAATCGTTGCTGCCTTTCTGGCTGGTTTTCACCGAATCGGGAGTTTCATAGTGTTTGGCAATCAAGTTGCCCGCCTTGCGCGCAGCGCGAATGGCGATAGTTAGCATTGGATGCATGGTCTGTTCCACTGGATATTAAAGAGCGTAAAAAGGCGGTTCCGAATCACGGTTACGGTCAGGAACAGCCAGTTAAAAATCCTGACAAGTATATCTGATTTGAAGTGGTTCCACTATCCCTGAGTCATCAGGTTTCTGTCCCAGGAATGTGTTAACATAGCCTTTTACTGTCTACACACTGAAGTTATCTATGCTGCACAATATCCGTATCGTTCTGGTTGAAACCTCACATACCGGTAATATGGGGTCAGCGGCCCGTGCGATGAAAACCATGGGGCTGTCCAATCTCTGGCTGGTCAATCCGCTGGTGGCACCTGATTCACAAGCGATATCTCTGGCTGCCGGAGCCAGCGATATTATCGGTAATGCCACACTCGTTAAATCCCTGGACGAAGCTATCGCCGATTGTCAGTTGGTGATGGCCACCAGTGCCCGCAGCCGGACCCTGAGCTGGCCGGTGTTATCACCGAGAGCGGCGGCAACTCAATTGGTGGCAGAAGCGGGCTCGGCCCCTGTTGCCCTGGTGTTTGGCCGTGAGCGCGTTGGTTTGAC
>JBOFSC010000702.1:0-2246 GCA_051651345.1 Enterobacteriaceae bacterium | reverse complement strand
CTCTGGCGCTGTGTATTTAACAGGCTGAGTAAGGTCTCCAGGCCGGTACGTAAGACTTGCTCATTATCACCATACACTTGCAGCGTGCCCGGGGGATCGGTCTGTATAATTGAATTCAACATGATACGTAAATCCTCCGTATCACACTCTCCTTCATGGGCCAGCTGCTGTACCAGCTTAATGGACTGACAAATACCGGCTAACGCAATGGTAATATCATAATAGTTTTTCGCCACGAGCTACTCCTGTATCCGCTCTTCAATAACGCCACCGCCCAGACAGAGCTCCTGCTGATAGAAAACGGCGGATTGCCCCGGTGTGACCGCCGCCACCGGCTCAGCAAATTCGACTCTGACCGTCTCCTGATCCAGCGGGATCACCTGACAGACGACATCCTGCTGCCGGTAGCGGGTCTTCACCGTACAGTTAAATGGGCTGTTGTGCTCCAGCCTGTCGACCCAATGTAACTGCCGCACTATCATAGCACGAGAGAACAGGCGAGGGTGTTCAGCGCCTTGCGCGACCAGCAATGTATTCTGCTCTGTCAGCTTATCCACCACATACCAGGGCTGCTCGCTGGCTTCCTTAATACCGCCGACGCCCAGACCTTTACGCTGACCAATAGTGTGGAACATCAGCCCCTGATGTTCACCCACCGTCTCACCGTCCACGGTAACGATGGGGCCAGGCTGGGCAGGTAAATAACGGGCCAGAAAATCGCGGAACTTGCGCTCACCAATAAAACAGATACCGGTAGAGTCCTTTTTAGCCGCCGTGGCCAGGCCCAGTTGGCTGGCAATAGCCCGCACCTGGGGTTTTTCCAGCTCTCCCAGGGGGAACAGGCTTTGACTGATCTGCTGATGACCCAGGGTATAAAGGAAGTAACTCTGATCTTTATTGGCATCCACGCCCCGTAACAGACAGTCGATGCCATCGCGTTGCTGGCGTCTGACATAATGACCGGTGGCAATAAAATCAGCTCCGAGATCTTCTGCGGCAAACTGTAAAAACGCTTTAAATTTAATCTCTTTATTACACAGGATATCAGGATTGGGCGTGCGTCCGGCACGGTACTCCGCCAGGAAATGTTCAAAGACATTATCCCAGTATTCCGCCGCAAAATTGATGGTATGCAGTTCGATACCCAGCTTATCGCAGACCGCCTGGGCATCGGCGAGATCCTGCGCCGCTGAGCAATACTCATCGGTATCATCCTCTTCCCAGTTTTTCATAAAAAGACCGGAGACCTGATACCCCTGTTGTTGCAGCAACCAGGCGGAAACCGAGGAGTCTACTCCACCGGACATCCCCACAATCACTCTTTTTTGACTGTTCTCTGACATACTTCTCCCGTTATATACGCCTGCGGCACCACTTCGCCAGACGCCGCATTATATACTCAATCATGGCTCTCCGGCTACGCTGCCCTGGTATGTGCTCAGCAGATCCAGTGGATAACGCGGTCCTTGCTGATAAGCGAGCAGACTGAGGCCAACCAGCGGCGATCGCAGGTTATCGGCGGCCAGAATCTGTTGTGCAGGCAGCCAGAGACAGCGGTCGATATCCGGATCCTGCGGAATGGCGGTTATCGGCTCCTCCAGATCGATAGCAAAAGTAAAGCGGACAAAGGTGACGCCCTTTGGTGTGCGCCACTGCAACACTTTCAGTAGTGACTGCGGGGTAGCCCGGATACCTGCTTCCTCCCACAGTTCGCGCTCGGCTGCCTGGAGCAGGGTTTCATTATCTTCCAGATGACCAGCAGGCTGATTCCATAACTGCTGATGTCGGATAGTCTCTTCGACTATTAAAAACTGGTTTTGCGCCTGAACGACACAGGCGACCGTCACATGAGGAGTAAACATAAGTGGCCTTTTTCACATTAACAAGATAAACACTATGGTTAATCCATTTTTACCGTTGGCGCAACGACAATATTCAAGTAATATTAGCGCGTTCTTACATAATATTAACAAAGGCTCTGAAGGAGAGATTATGGCAAGCAAGGTTATCGTTCCTGCTGAAGGTCAGAAAATCACCTTGGACGCACATGGGAAACTGGTTGTGCCTGATAATCCGATTATTCCTTATATTGAGGGAGATGGTATCGGCGTTGACGTCAGTCCTGCAATGATCAAAGTCGTTGATGCTGCGGTACAGAAAGCCTATCACGGTGAACGAAAAATTGCCTGGATGGAGATCTATACTGGCGAAAAATCAACAGAAGTGTATGGCAAAGATGTGTGGTT
>JBOFSC010000701.1:0-2529 GCA_051651345.1 Enterobacteriaceae bacterium | reverse complement strand
GGGCACTCTGTCACGCCAACCAGGGCCTGATGGAGTTTGTTGAGATGTTTAAGGCACCGATCAAGGTACTGCACCCGCTGCTGACGGCAACTCAGGAGGGGAACTATAACGGTACTGAAGGCCTCTCCGCCCTGCCCTTTAATGGCATTATTCTGGCTCACTCCAACGAATCTGAGTGGGTGCAATTCCGTAATAACAAAAATAATGAGGCATTCCTTGACCGGGTTTTTATCGTCAAGGTGCCCTACTGTCTGCGCGTCTCTGAAGAGATCAAAATCTACGACAAACTGCTGCGCAACAGTGAGCTGTCAGAAGCGCCCTGTGCACCAGGCACCCTGGAGACCCTGGCCAGCTTCTCAATCCTGTCTCGCCTCAAGGAGCCGGAAAACTCCAATCTCTACTCCAAGATGCGGGTCTATGATGGTGAAAGTCTGAAAGATACCGATCCGAAGGCTAAATCCTATCAGGAGTATCGCGACTACGCCGGTATTGATGAAGGTATGACCGGTTTGTCCACCCGTTTTTCCTTTAAGATCCTCTCACGCGTGTTTAACTTTGACCATGTTGAAGTAGCCGCCAACCCGGTACACCTGTTCTATGTTCTGGAGCAGCAGATAGAGCGGGAGCAGTTTCCCCAGGAAATTGCCGAGCGTTATCTGGAGTTCCTTAAAGGTTATCTGATCCCAAAATATGTGGAATTTATCGGTAAAGAGATCCAAACCGCCTATCTGGAATCCTACTCCGAGTATGGACAGAATATCTTCGACCGCTATGTCACTTATGCCGACTTCTGGATCCAGGACCAGGAGTATCGCGATCCGGAAACCGGACAGATGTTTGATCGCGAGGCTCTGAATGCCGAGCTGGAGAAGATTGAGAAACCGGCCGGTATCAGTAATCCCAAAGACTTCCGTAATGAGATCGTTAATTTTGTTCTGCGTGCCCGTGCAGGCCACAATGGTCACAATCCTAACTGGACCAGTTATGAGAAGCTGCGCACCGTGATTGAGAAGAAGATGTTCTCAAATACCGAGGAGCTGTTGCCGGTGATCTCCTTTAACACCAAGACCTCCACTGATGAGCAGAAAAAACATGACGATTTTGTCGCCCGTATGATGGAGAAAGGATATACCCGCAAACAGGTGCGTTTACTGTGTGAATGGTACCTGCGCGTCAGGAAATCATCATAACTGTCCGATGTTCCTGAGGGGGAAACCGCCATGGGCTATTTTATCGACAGGCGCCTGAACGGTAAGAATAAGAGTATGGTTAATCGCCAGCGTTTCTTACGTCGTTATAAGGCGCAGATAAAAAAGTCGATTGCCGATGCGATTGATAAACGCTCTGTCACCGATGTGACCAGTGGTGAATCCATTACTATCCCGAAAGAGGATATCAATGAGCCCCTGTTCCATCAAAGTAAAGGGGGAGAGCGTCATCGTGTCTTTCCCGGCAACGATCAGTATGTACAACGGGACCATATCGATCGCCCCGATGGGGGCGGTGCGGGTGGCGGCTCCGGTCAGGGAGAAGCCAGCCAGGATGGTAGCGGCGAAGATGATTTTATCTTCCAAATCTCCAAGGATGAATACCTCGATCTGCTGTTTGAAGATTTAGCCCTGCCCAACCTGCGTAAAACGCAATATCAGCAGGTCACTGAGTTCAAAAACCGTCGTGCGGGCTATACCGTCCATGGTATTCCTGCCAATATCAGTATTATCCGCTCCCTACGTAACTCTCTGGCCCGGCGTATCGCCATGAGCGCAGGCAAACGCCGTCAATTGCGTGAGCTGGAACAGCGCCTGCAGGAGCTTAAAAACAGTGAACCCGCCCGTTTGCTGGAAGAGCAAGAGGTACAGAAGCAGATCGATGAACTACGGCGGAAAAGTGCCCGCGTCCCCTTTATCGATACCTTTGATTTACGTTATCGCAACTATGAGCGCTACCCTGAGCCCACCAGCCAGGCGGTGATGTTCTGCCTGATGGACGTTTCAGGCTCTATGGATCAGGCCACCAAAGAGATGGCTAAGCGTTTTTATATTCTGCTGTATCTGTTTCTGAGTCGTACCTACAAGAATGTTGATGTGGTCTATATCCGCCACCATACCCAGGCAAAAGAGGTGGATGAGCAGGAGTTTTTCTACTCCCAGGAGACGGGAGGTACCATTGTCTCCAGCGCCCTGAAGATGATGGATGAGATCATCACTGCCCGTTACAACCCATCACAGTGGAATATCTATGCCGCTCAGGCGTCGGATGGGGATAACTGGGCTGATGACTCCCCCCTCTGTTACGATCTACTGGCGCAGAAATTGCTGCCTGCGGTACGTCACTACTACTATATAGAGATTACCCGCCGGGCTCACCAAACCCTGTGGCGACAGTACGAGAGTTTACAGTCTAATTTCGACAACTTTTCCATGCAGCATATTCGCGAACAGGCCGATATCTATCCGGTGTTCCGTGAACTATTTCGCAAACAGACCGTTTAGGGGGGGGAGATGAAAAAGAAACAAGATCCGTCCTTAC
>JBOFSC010000700.1:0-5156 GCA_051651345.1 Enterobacteriaceae bacterium | reverse complement strand
GGCGATTGGGGAACGGGCATTTGCCGCAGATCCCGTTGCGGCTCTACCGGTGATTCGACAATTTATTGCCGGTATGCAGGCGGCAGGGATGGCCTGCGTGGGTAAACATTTTCCGGGCCATGGTTCCATTCGTGTGGATTCTCACTATGAAACGCCGGTGGACAGCCGTTCACTCGAGGAGATTGAGTCCCACGATTTGCTGCCTTTCCGCCAGTTAATCACAGAAAATCTGCTGGCTGGTATGATGCCCGCCCATGTGATTTACGATGCCGTCGATCCCCTGCCTGCCAGCTGTTCCCCTTACTGGTTACAGCACATTTTGCGCCAGGAGCTGAGGTTTACTGGCCTTGTTTTCTCCGATGATCTCTCCATGAAGGGGGCCAATGTGATGGGCAGTTATCCTGAGCGAGCCCAGGCGGCGTTACAGGCAGGCTGCGATATGATCCTGGTGTGTAATAATCAGCAGGGAGCTGTTGAAATTTTGGATAATTTGCCAGAGATCATGGTTGACAACCTCGATCGGCTCTATCATCGTAACACGATAACCCGCGGCCAATTGCTGTCTACAACGCGTTGGCAGCAGGCACAAGAGCAATTGGTTAATCTGGCACAACGCTGGACCAGTGAGGACAACAAATGATTATTTATCTGCATGGGTTTGACTCGAATAGTCCAGGCAATCATGAAAAAGTGATGCAACTGCAGTTTATTGATTCAGATGTACGTTTTATCAGCTACAGTACCCTGCATCCGCGCCATGATATGCAATATTTATTGAAAGAGGTGGATAAGGCGATTAACCAGAGCGGTGACAAGCAAGCGTTAATTTGTGGTGTCGGTCTCGGCGGATACTGGTCGGAAAGGGTGGGTTTTCTGTGTGGCATCCGCCAGGTGATTTTTAATCCCAATCTGTTTCCGCAGGAAAATATGCCCGGCAAGATCGACAGGCCGGAAGAGTATGTGGATATTGCCGGTAAATGCGTGCAGGATTTCCGTGAAAAGAATCGTGACCGCTGTCTGGTGATCCTGTCGCGTCAGGATGAGATATTAGATAATCAGCGCAGTGCCCAGTTCCTGGAGCCTTACTACTCGATCATTTGGGATGAACAGCAGGGGCACAAATTTAAGGATATTTCCCATCACCTGCAACGCATTAAGCAGTTTAAGGCTTCGGCTTAAGCTTTAACGTAGGGCGCTCCTCCCTGTACTTCCCGCCACAGGGCAGGATCGCCAATGCGTTTTTGGTAGGAAAGGTTAATCATTGAGCCCAGGGGGAAGTTCCACAGCACTTTATTACCCGGCGCACCGCAATTACGTTCCTGAATTTCAAGATGCTCTCCATTTAACAATACCTGATGGAAGATAGCGCGCTGCTCTTCACTTAATGGAGAATCAGGTTCGTTAACGGTATCTCCCAGTTGCAGTGATATCATTAACCGTTGCAGTTCCGCCGCCAGCATACCCGTTCTGTCCTTACCACTTTTACAGTTCCAGGCGGGTATCGCGCCGATCTCATGGGAAAGAAGAATCACGCGCAAGGCCAGTTTATAAGGCTCACCCCCATCTGAATGGTGACTTTTTTTCGCCAGAATCTCTTTGATCTGCCTGACAAGCAACATCACCAGCTGTGTATTTGGCGGATTAGTGCGTAAATAGTCCCCGACCCAGCCTGCGACCGGGGCGCCGGGGCTTAAATTTTTGCCCAGCAGTGTTGTCAGCCCCTCCTGATTGAGCCTGTCTGACCTGCGCAATCCAAATGAGAATTTTAAGGCCATTTCATTAACGGGGAAATTAAAGGTGAGCACCTGCAAGTTGACTTTAGCCGTCACGATCTCTCCCTGTGCGTTTCTAATTTGCAGAGAAACTGGCTGCTTTTGCTGGCACAGAGTGCGCCAGGCCGCCACCTGTTCGTCCAGCATCTCCCCCTCCTTACGAAATGGCATGCCAGGCGTGACCAGTGCGCTGGATGTCATACGTAAATTAACCGGTTTGCCGCTCAGGGCTGTTTTCAGCAGTTCTGGCTGGCTATACAGCGCCGCTGTAACCACCTCTTTAGCTCTGTTCAGGGCACCGGTCTGGCGTTTGCCATCATCCTTCTCATCATAGGGGCAGAGCATCCCGCTTCGAATACCGCTGAAAAGTTGCTGTGCTTTACCATCGCCATCAAGGGCAAATAGTTTGGCTTCCCACAGATTGGCAGCATGCACTGATTCTGTTGCACTTGCGGAACAGACCCCTTTACCATGATAGCAGACAGGGAATATATCATCGGTGCCCAGTGACATTTTGCAGGCAGGGGTTGCCTGACACAGAAATTGCTGCCCCTGGCATGAGAAGGTGTTGCTTATTTTGTCCCAGGGTTTATTGTTAAAATAATCGACTGATGCCCGCTGCCAGGCCGCTTTGGCATCCCGTGCACAGGTTTTGCCAGGCAGAAAAGTGTTTAACTCTTTGGTGATCATTGTAAGCAAGTCGCCATCCAGCTTCTTAGTATTTTTTAATTCCTGCTTTGTTGCCTGGCGATCCCGGCTGCCGTTAATACCCTGTTCCAGAGCAAGCTGGCTGTTTTCCCCTAATTGATGAGACAGATGCGCAATAAACTGATAACTCTTGCTATGTTTTAAACCCAGATCAGCCAAGGTTCTTTTGGCAATCTCGCACTTTTGCTGCTGCATACGGAACATCGTACTGACAGAACAGGTGGAGGGGTTAGAGAGACTTCCCTGTTTTTGTAAATAGTCGGCAAGGGGACGTGCGCTGTCATTCATCACCGCTATGCAAGGCTTTGCAGGCAGCTGATTACCACCAATGATTTGTGCTCTGGCCGCACCTGCTATACGACCCGTAAAAATATTTTTCAGAAACGACAAGAGCGGTGGGAAATTTGGCATTTCAGTTATATCCGATAGCTAGAGACTTATAGCCAGTAACAGGCAGTTACCAACAAATAGTCAGTAACCTATATTAACTTAACTGGCTAAATTTACCTGAGAATTCATATTTACTGCGTATTTTGTGTACCCGTGTGACTAACTTTTTTATATTTTCTTCAATATCTTGCTGACATTCTGTCAGTGGCAGGCGCTCAATCGCCAACAGCAACGTTAATTCATCATCGGCGGCTAAAGTAATATCTCCGGCCATATTGTGATAAAGCAACTGTTTTAGTATAGCTGGATTATCGGGTAAGGAGGCAACCGGGCTGACCATTTCCAGATTCTGTTCTGCCGCTTCAAAATAGATAATTGTGCTGTCATCGATGACCAAACTGGGTTGTTCCTGAGTAGAATCAAGACCCAAAAGTTTACACAATTCATTTGGTAATATGCTCATTTCACTCTCTCTCGCAGGGATGGGAGTTTAGTAAAAGAGGCACCTAAGTGCCCCCTGAGATATCATGGTGCTACATCACGACATTTGTCAGAATTACATAAATCATCCTTATGGGCCTGAGCAGCAGTGCTTTTATCTTTACCGCTAATGCTCTTATTATTGGCTTCTTTTTCTATTTGTCCGGGACAGTGTCCATTCTGACACTGAAAAGCCTCGTTAGCTTCAGCGGCGCTTGACTTATCGGCACCGCTGACATTTTTGCTTTTGGTTTGTTCTTCGATTCCGCCGGGACAGTTGTTGCCATAGGTGCAGACTGTATCACTGTTTTCATGGACTTTACTTTTGCTGGCAGCAAAGCCGGAAGCGCTGATACAAAACAGGGACAGGGCAATAACTAACCTGATATTTTTCATACATTTTCTCCATGGTGAATAAGATCTGTTTTGTCATCTATAAACTGTTACAAAACATTGATACAGATGTTATCACACGCCAAACTGATTGTTTAGCTAACTATGCTACTTTTCTTAACATTGAACAGATTTTCTTATTAACAAAAGAGCGCCTGCAGGCGCTCTTTTGTCAGCCGAGTCTATGGATTACCAGACTGGATTTTGGTCAGGACACTTACCAGAAGAGCACTGTGTATCCCTGCTATCTTTAAGAGCGCTGCTGCTGTCTCTGCCATTTATCTTACCAGGTAAGTTCTGCTGGAACTGACCAGGGCATCTGCCATCAAGACAGATGCTGTGGCGGTTGATTTCTGCCGCCTTTAAGTTGCTCATACCTTTAACATCTTGATTACTGGCTGCTCTTGCCTCACCGCCGGAACAGTGACCATATTTACAGACCGTATCATTGCTGATATTGGGATCTGCATTGGTCGTCGTGACATTAGAGGTATTGCTGCTATCAGAGGTATTGCTGCTATCAGAAGTATTGATGCTATTGGTAGACGTATTATTGTCCTGATAGTTGTTGTTGCCAGTATTGTAGCCACTGTTGTTAGCGGTGGTATTACCACTGTTTGTGCTGTTGGTATTGCTACTACCGGTATTGTTGTTGCTACTGGTAGCGGTGTTGCTGTTGTTGGTATTGGTATTGGTATTGGTGTTACTACCGGTATTATTGTTGCTACTGGTAGTAGTATTGTTGCTGTTGGTATTGCTGGTATTACTGTTACTACCGGTATTATTGTTGCTACTGGTAGTGGTGTTGTTGCTGTTAGTACTGTTGTTAGTACTGTTATTAATATTATTGCTATTATTCGTGTTGCTGTTACTGCTGGTATTCAGGTTGTTATTTCCGTCATTATTGCCCGGATTGTAGTAATTCGTTGTATTATCAGCCGTGTTGGTACTGGTGTTAATATTATGAGAACTGCTGCTGATCTCATTAACGATACTATTGTTTAAATTAGAGGCACTACTGTTTATCTGGTTATTAGCCATGACAGTGGCACTGCCGAAAATGGCAGCCATGATAAACAGTAACAGAGTACGCTTTTTCATCAGTTATCTCCAGATAGGTTGCTCTGGCTAATATTATAGATGGTGAATAGATTGGCTGATGATAAAAATAGAAATAATTTCTTAACAATTTAATTATCTTGTTTTTATTTTTAATATTTAGTTACTAAATAATAGATTTAAAGAGGAATATACCCAATTAACTTGAAGATGTAGTTTATACGTAGGATCTTTAGGATCAACCAACTGATAACGATAGAAAAAATGACGTATTTTTAGAAAAAAGAGTGGAAAGTGTGCTGTGATCATGATCAAATGATCATTCGCCAAAACAACCAACACAACCACAGCACC
>JBOFSC010000699.1:0-4217 GCA_051651345.1 Enterobacteriaceae bacterium | reverse complement strand
CGGCCTTGGGGGGCGGGATCTGTCGGCGGAAGTGGGTGGCATCAGCGCCCTGAGCGCGCTAAATATTCTGAAAGCCGATAATGACAGTCAGGTGATCGCCTTTGTGTCCAAACCTCCGGCAGAGAGCGTACGCCAGCAGATACTCCAGGCCATGCAACAGATGGGCAAACCGGTAGTGGCCCTGTTTCTTGGCAGTAAGCCGAAAGCCCATCGCGAAGGTAACGTCTGGCTGGCGCAGACACTGGATGAGGCCGCCCGTCTGGCAACACTGTTGGCACGGGTACAGTGTCATCTGCAACAACTTCCTGATGTCAGCGGTAAGCATATTACTGGTCTGTACAGCGGTGGCACCCTGGCAGCGGAAGCAGCGACTCTCCTGGCAGACCATCTGTCGATAGCCATAGATACCAGCCATCCTCAGGGGGTGATGTTAGAGGGCCAGGGACATAAGATTATCGATCTGGGTGATGATTTTTACACCCAGGGGAAACCGCACCCGATGATCGACCCCACCACCCGCAGCCAGCAGATTATTGCCTTAAGTGAGCGTCCCGATATCGGCGTTCTGCTGCTGGATGTAGTTTTGGGGTATGGCGCCCAGGCCGATCCAGCGGGCGCGCTGTTGGAGGCTGTTGGGCAGATGCGTACCTTACGAGATGCAGCCCATCCTCTGGTGGTGATCACCACGGTAACCGGGAGTGAGCAGGACCCGCAACAACGCAGCCAGCAGATCGAAAAATTGACCCAGGCGGGCATTGTGGTTGCCGGTAGTTTGCCAGAAGCAGTTTTGCTGGCTCAGCAGTGTATCTCCGCGACAGCAACAGTATGCTGCGGGCAAGAGACACCGGCCCTGCTGCAACAGACCAGGGTTATCAATGTGGGGCTGCGCAGCTTTGCTGACAATCTGCAAGCATGTGGGGTACCGGTGGTGCACTATCAATGGGCCCCGGTGGCAGGCGGCAATAAGAGACTTGCCGGGTTATTAAAAAAGTTACAATAAAAAGGTAGGGAGTATGTATTCATCCATTGAACAGGCTAACGAGGCCGTGATTGAACGTATCAAAGCGGCCCGCCCCTGGTGGCGGGATGTCAAACCGGCAAAAGAGGTGATCCCGGAACTCGGGCAGGGGTTCAGGTTGTTACATGCCGGCCCACCTATTGTGTGGTCAGCGATGAGTGGTCCGGTACGCGGGGCCTGCATTAGCGCTGTCCTGTTTGAAGGCTGGGCGGACAGTGAGGCGCAGGCGCTGCAATTACTCAACCAGGGGGAGGTGGAATTTATTCCCTGTCACCATGTGAGTGCGGTTGGTCCTATGGGGGGATTACCTCGGCCAATATGCCGGTATTGGTGGTGGAAAACCGGACCCATGGCAATCGTGCTTTCTGTAATCTGAACGAAGGCATTGGCAAAGTGATGCGTTTTGGGGCATACGACAGCGAAGTGCAAAAGCGTCTGCGCTGGATGCGTGATACCCTGGCCCCAATATTGAGTCAGGCACTGCAAACCCTGGAAGAGGGGGTGGACCTCAGCGCCCTGCTCGCCCAGGCCATCACCATGGGTGATGAATTCCATCAGCGTAATATCGCCGCGTCAGCACTGTTGTTCAGAGTGATGGCACCGATTATCTCCAGCCTGCCAGTGGATCGACAGCAGTGTGAAGAGGTGCTTAAGTTTCTCAGTGTCACGGATCAGTTCTTCCTCAATCTGGCGATGGCCTATTGTAAAGCTGCCATGGATGCCGGGGCGCAGATTAAAGCAGGCAGTATCGTGACGGTGATGACCCGCAACGGCGAAAACTTCGCTATTCGTGTTAGTGGTCTGGGTGACCGCTGGTTCTGTGCGCCGGTGAATACGCCTCAGGGACTGTTTTTTACCGGTTATAGCCAGGCGGATGCCAACCCGGATATCGGTGACAGTGCGATTACGGAAACCTTCGGCATTGGTGGTGCTGCCATGGTTGCCTCTCCGGGAGTGACCCGCTTTGTGGGTGCCCAGGGGGGAATGGGTGCCGCGCTGGAGATCAGCGAGGAGATGGCAGAGATCTATCTGCAACACAATCCGCTGCTCCAGATCCCTGGCTGGGATTTTCAGGGCGCTTGTGTAGGGCTGGATTGTCGCCTGGTGGTGGAAACCGGGATCACACCGATTATTAACACCGGTATTGCCCACCGTGAGGCGGGGATCGGTCAGATTGGTGCCGGTACGGTCAGGCCGCCTCTGGCTTGTTTTGAACAGGCGGTAGAGGCGCTGGCGCAGCAGATGGGAGTCGATAACGCTTAATGTATTAACAAAATCAGCGTTTCTCCACTATTTATAGCCCCCCCTGAAAATGGTAAACTTTGCCCTGTTTTCATTTCAGGGCGAGTTAATATTTCCTCTCTCACTAAATAGCGGATCCTGACAACGCAATAGTGGATGCTATGCAGGTTAACAGACCGTACGCCGCAGGGATGCGGCGTACGAGCCCCCAGGGAGGGGTTCACGGCGCGTCTGGGAACCTGCATAGCATCCACTGCCGGGGCCAAAGTGATCTCCTGTTTTTGCATCATTACTTTGAGGGAACTTACCGCCCTGACTTTACCCTGAATTATTGAGGAAGTCAGAGTGCCGAAATACCCTATTTACTGTCTGTTTTGCCTGCTGCTGGTGGCTCCGCTGAGTTACGCGCAGAAAATAAAATTACAGTTAGAAGGGTTAAAAGGTTCGGCACAGCAAAATGTTCGCCTGGTATTATCCACCATCAGCGATGATGAAATTGTGGATGTCGGGCGCTTCCAGTCCAGAGTGGACAACGCTATCCGCAAAGGGTTACAGGCGGTTGGCTACTACCACCCCACCATCACTTTTACCCTGAAACCCGCCACAGCGGGAGGAAAGACGCTGTTAGTGGCCCATGTGGATCAGGGGGAACCAGTGACCGTCGCGGCGGTGAATATTACCCTGCAGGGAGAAGCCGAGCAGGATGGGGAGTATCAGCGCCTGGTGCGGCGAGCGCAACGCTATGTGGGTAAAACCCTCAATCACGCAGATTATGAGGGCATTAAAAGCGCACTCACTCAGTTGGCCTGGCAGAAAGGCTATTTTGATGCGGTGATGAGTAAAAGTCAGTTAGGCATCGTTGCTGATGAGAACAAAGCCTATTGGGATATTGTCTTTGACAGTGGTCGCCGCTATCGCTTTGGTGCCGTGACCTTCTCAGGGGCGCAAATCCGTGAAGAGTATCTGCAAAATTTACTGCCTTTTCGCCCCGGGGATAACTACCGGGCAGACCAACTGGCCGAGCTGAACCGACGCCTGTCCGCCAGCAACTGGTTTAATAGTGTGCTGATCAAGCCCGATTTCGATGAGGCCAGGCAGGATAAAGTGCTGCCCCTGACCGGCATCGTCACCCCCAGACAACATAACCAGGTTTCTCTCGGTGGGGGTTACTCGACCGGTGTTGGACCACGGTTGACCAGTACCTGGAAAAAACCCTGGATCAATTCCCGCGGCCACAGTCTGGAGAGCAGCCTGATCCTATCAGTGCCGGAACAATCCATCGACTTCAACTATAAAATCCCGCTGCTGGCCAATCCGTTGGAACACTATTATCTGCTGCAAAGCGGTTTTAAGCATGAAGATCTCAATGACACCCGGGCAGAGTCCTCCACCCTGAATGTGGCCCGTTACTGGAACTTCTCCAGTGGCTGGCAGCGGGCGCTCAATATGCGCTGGAGTTATGACTCCTTTTTGCAGGCCGGAGAGCAGAACAGCACCATGCTGCTCTATCCTGGTATCAATTTTAACCGTACCCGCAAGAAAGGCGGTCTGATGCCTGTCTGGGGGGATACACAAAATTACTCCGTGGATTTTTCCGACGAGATGTGGGGCTCTGATGTCAGTTTTGTGGTGCTGCAGGCACAAAATGTCTGGATTCGCTCGTTAAGCAAAAAGCAGCGCGCCGTATTTCGTGCCAATGTGGGCTGGATGGAGACCAATGATTTCCGCCGAATGCCTCCCTCATTACGTTTCTTTGCCGGGGGTGATCGCAGCATCCGGGGATATAAATATAAATCCCTGTCACCCAAAGATGATCGGGGCAGATTGATCGGAGCGGAAAAAATGGCCACAGGTTCCATTGAGTATCAATACAATGTCAGCGGCAAATGGTGGGGTGCACTGTTTGTGGATTCGGGGGAGGCGGTTAACAATTTTAGTCGTGCTGAGCTGAAAACCG
>JBOFSC010000698.1:0-5789 GCA_051651345.1 Enterobacteriaceae bacterium | reverse complement strand
AGATAGAAATCAAACAGATTATCGACGCTGAAGCAGATATTAAGATCAATAGCGGAATTCAGCTTACGGTTATCATCCAGCGAGTAGGTATGTGCCGCTGCCAGAATAGGGAAAATCAGCTCTTCATGCATGTTCTCATCCATACCCAATAGCATTTCAAAGAGATTGATTCCATTACCGCTGGCATATTGTCCTGATTCAAGCAAAGCCGGTGCAAAAGAGCGATTTAGCTTCAGCAGAAAACGGCCTGCATCAAAAGCATTCATTTTGGTCGCGGTAAACTGACGATTACCGATGGTAAAAGTTTCTGTTTTCATATTTGACTCTTGGTTAAATCGGGGGCGAGATGCCCCCAAAAGAGGATAACAACCTGCTGTCACTGGTGGAGAAAAGAGGAGCCAGCGGCCCCTCATAAATTAATTGCCACCGACATACACTTTCAGGTCAGCGCAATCAAAAGCCCAGGTGCGCTCGCCAATTTCTTTGCCAAAGGAGAGCGTAGGCAGTGTCTTCAGCCATGCCTGACCGGCATAGCACAGAGTTCTGCCACTGCCATCCAGCACAGTGATGGAGAGAACCGGGGAGCCATCTTCGGTAAAGTTATCCACATAGAACAGGGCGGATAACTCATCGTTAGCTTTACTGGTCTGCAGCAGTTTGATCTCTACAGAGCCAGTCTTATCGGCATTACGCGCACGCGCCACACTGCCGTCAATGCCCACTTTCTTGCTGTAAAGGTCACCTTCACGTTTTACCGTGATCGCACCCCCCTCACCAAAACCGGAGAGCAGTACCGGGCCAACGGAAACGTAAACCTGATCGCCCTTATAGGTGCCTGTTAATACTGATGCCATGCGTTGTTACTCCTTATTGCAGTTCATACGACAGATTGCCGTTGATATTGGTCAGATGGATTGCGCCAGCCAGACGAGCCGAGAAGGAGAGGTTCAATACACGGTCTGCTTTGTCCTGGAAGGGGACATCCATACTACGGGGATACTTGATCTCAAACCCTTTAACGTTGTTGCCATCAGCATCCACTTCATCCGGTGCAATACCACCAACGCGCTGGCCTTCCAGCAGGCTGCCGGTCAGGTTGTTAACGATTAGAGCGATACCACCATCGGTATAAGGCACTTTGTTGCGGTTGATCATCAGGGTCACCATGCTGGTCTGGATAAAATCGGCCAGCCAGTCACGGAAACGGATAACGTCAATCCACTCGCCCTTGACGGTTTTGCCCGGTGTGGTCAGATGAATTTGCGGTGCAAACTGTTCAAAGGTGTTGCCGCCTTTCTTGAGAATGGTCTGTTGCTCTGTGGCAGTCCAGTTGCTGGATTTAACCGCAGACAGTTGCTTCAGTGCCCAGGTCTCACCACCAGGAGCAATGGTAAAGCAGCGACCCATCCAGGCCATTTCCAGATACTGCTCATCAGCATATTTATCCGCAATCACCGCTGTGCGCAGATAGTTTTTGGCTGCCAGTTTGGAAAGCGTATCGTCTTTCTTGTTGGCTTCCGTCATGGAGGCTTCGCCACAGGAGGTGAAGAAAATCTTATCCTGTGTCTCGGCCCACTCGGCAGCGGCCAGTTGCATCACCTGATTACGCTCGGTCAGAGCAAAACCATACCAGTTGCGATCTTCACGCTGGATCTCATTCAGTTGAGCAATCAGACCCGCAGCAGTATTACTCTCCTCAGCCACCAGACGGCCCACTTTACACATCTGTGGACGCGGAGTCTGGCTGAAAACGGCCCGCAGTGCTTGCAGAGCTTTTTCAGGCAATTTGTCTTCCTGAGCGGCATCATAGCTGGTGTAGACGCGGACGCGCTCCGGGAAAGTGGTCAGCGGAGCCAGGATCATCGGGACGCCAAAAACGCCGCGAGGTACGCTGGTCGTACTGAGATCGATGTTGACATTCACAATTTGATTCAGAGAACCCATTGTTTTACCTCGTTAATTTTATTTTCTTAACGCCGCCTTCAGTGGCAGCATGAACATTTTCAATGGACCCGACCGGGTCATTGAAGGTGATGGAGTAGTGGATGTGAAAACTTAAATAGCTGTCAGAGTCTGGCTTCCAGCCGGCGTCCTCTTTGATACCTGTTTTAAGTTTGGCGCTTCCCTCTACTCCGATTTGTGCCATCTGCAGCTGTTCTGACATAGTGATCCGTTGTAACCCATCCATGATCTTGCTCAGTTGTGCGACAACATCCGCGCCGTGGTAGTAAATTGCGATCTCCGCGCGATGGTGAACGCGTATTGCAATATCGCCTTCATTATCAACGCCCTGTGATACTTCATTGCCTAAACCGAGCGCTGCGCAGGAGATCATGCTCAACTCGGCATAAGGTTGCTGAGGTGAGGGAACATCCCCTTTAACGATCAGAGGAGCAGTTAATAAAGGTTGCAGCAGTTGTGCTAACTGCCGTTCAATCTCAATTGCCATATCAGCCTCAGGATTAAATAATTTGTCTTTGTATGACGGGTATATGCCATCGACAGCGGCGGCGTCGAAGGAACCAGGTGAAAGACAGGACCCGAGATGGTGTCTTATCTCCCCGCTCTGACTAAAATGGCCTCGTTATGGTTGATTGGTTGCAGGCCATTTGCTCATTGTTGCTGAAGGAGAGCACCGCTTTGGGTCTGTTCGCTCACCGGGAACACGCCGCCGCTGTCATCGGCAAACGGGAGTGATCTTATGTTTTGCTTTCAAATAAACGGCGCTCTAGCAGGCGGCGACGTTCAAGGCCGCCCAGTTTGCGCCCATTGGCATACACCCAACGCTGAAATTCACTGGCGGCTCCGCTATAGTCAGCAGAGTTGAGCCTGCGCAGCAGGGTGGAAGTGCTGAGAGCCCGTGAACCACAATTAAAGGCAAACGATACCAAAGCATCGAATTGCCCTTGTGTCAGGGGAACCCGCACTATTTTTTGTACATCCTGTTCGACCTTAACCAGATCCGCACGCAGCAGACGTTCTGCCTGGCTGGCGCTGATCTCATCTCCCTCTTTAACGCCCTGAGTATGGCCGTAGCCGATAGTCAGGATGTTGGCCGGGCAGCGATAGGCTTTCAGTTGTAGGGATTCGAAATGTTTGATCAGATCAATTCCTTTGGTGCTGGTGATCATCGTTGTTCTCTGTCAGGTGGTTTTCACTATGGTTGTGATATCCGCCCATAAAAAAACCCCATAACGTTGTTACGCTATGGGGTTAAACTGGTGTCGGACGCACTAATTTGACTTTATAGTGGTTACTACACCAGATAATCAGATAAGGTCAACACCTAATAAGTGTTAAAAACACTTTTTTTGCATTTTAGTTGTTGCGCCCCTGGCCGATACACCTGAAGAGAGAGGTAAATGAATTTTTTTCATTAGCCTTGAGAGATTATCATCTGTGTTATCGTCTATTTAAGGTTGACTCAGGCAGAGATTTGTTTCATTGTCTGTCTGGACGTCTAAACGGATAGATGCATATACCCTGTAACTTGAGATACGCTTGGGTATATATAGCAAAATAGCCATCATTAAGGATACGAGGTAGAGCGAATGAGTTTCTTTCATGCCAATCAGCGGGAAGCCCTGAATCAGAATCTGTTGGAGTTACAAGGGAGGTTTAATGTCTCTTTTGAGTTTTTCCCGCCACGCACTGAAGAGATGGAACAACTCTTATGGAACTCTATCGAGCGCCTGAGTAGCCTGAAACCCAACTTTGTCTCGGTGACCTACGGTGCTAATTCAGGTGAAAGAGAGCGGACGCACTCTATTATTAAAGGTATCAAAGAGCGTACAGGGATGGAGGCAGCGCCACATTTAACCTGTATCGATGCCACGCCTGATCAGTTGCGCGATATCGCCCGCGATTACTGGCAAAACGGTATCCGCCATATCGTGGCCCTGCGCGGGGATTTACCTCCGGGCTGTGGTAAACCGCAAATCTATGCCAGCGACCTTGTTTCTCTGCTGCGTGATGTGGCCGATTTTGATATCTCCGTGGCTGCCTATCCGGAAGTGCATCCGGAGGCGAAAAGTGCTCAGGCGGATTTAATCAATCTGAAAAAGAAAATCGAAGCCGGTGCCAGTCGGGCCATTACTCAGTTTTTCTTTGATGTGGAAAGCTATCTGCGCTTTCGCGATCGCTGTGTGGCAACCGGTATCGATGTTGAGATAGTGCCGGGTATTTTGCCGGTCTCCAACTTTAAACAGCTACAACGCTTTGCTACGGCCACCAATGTCAAAATCCCGCACTGGATGAGTGGCATGTTTGCCGGGCTGGATGACGATATGGAAACCCGTAAACTGGTGGGGGCTTCCATCGCCATGGATATGGTGAAGATTTTATCTCGTGAAGGCGTGAAGGATTTTCACTTCTATACCCTTAACAGGGCGGAACTGACTTTCGCTATCTGTCATACGCTGGGCGTCAGACCAGCAGGGCTGGCCTGACGCCAGGATACAGGTTTCAGGATGCAGGAGTCAGTCAATATGAATTCCAACTGCCTGCATGCTTATCTGAAACCTGTTACCTGAACCCTGTCACCCGGTATTCCTCATCCCGGTAGCAATACCTGCAATCGTCACCATCAATGCCTGCCCCACCCTGGGATCAGGTTGCTCCTGTTGGCGACTGCGGTGCAGCAACTCCACCTGCAATACGTTAAGCGGATCGGTGTAGATATTGCGTAGCGCAATGGATTCGGCAATCCAGGGCAGATTATCCATCAGGTGTTCATCATTGGAGATGGTTAACACCAGGCGGATATCACGGGCTAACTGGGCTCGTAATTTCTCCCCCAAAGGCCAGAGGCGGGGTTCAACCAGGCGCTGGTCATAATACTCCGCCAGCCACAGGTCTGTTTTTGAATAGACCATCTCCAGCATCCCGATACGGGTGGAGAAGAAGGGCCAGTCGCGGCACATCTCTTCCAGCTGTGGTTGATCTCCCTGCTCTACCGCATTTTGCAGCGCTTCACCGGCGCCCAGCCAGGCGGGCAACATTAATCGATTCTGCATCCAGGCGAAAATCCACGGAATTGCGCGCAGGCTCTCCACGCCCCCATCCGGACGCCGTTTAGCCGGTCTGGAACCTAACGGCAATTTGCCTAACTCCAGTTCGGGCGTTGCAGCGCGGAAATAGGGCACGAAATCTTGCTCTTCCCGCACAATATTGCGGTAAGCCGTGCAGGAATCTTGTGCCAGTTGGTCCATCAGATCGCGCCACTGGGGCTTCGGTTCTGGTGGTGGCAGCAGGTTGGCTTCAAGAATCGCCGCCGTATAGAGCACCAGGCTGCTGACGGTCACCTCCGGCAGACCCAGTTTAAAGCGGATCATCTCCCCCTGTTCCGTAACACGCAGTCCGCCCCGCAATGATCCTGGCGGCTGAGACAGCAGTGCAGCATGGGCCGGAGCGCCTCCACGACCAATAGTACCGCCTCGGCCATGGAACAGGGTTAATTTGACTCCTTCCCTGGCAAACAGCGCGATCAACTCTTCTTGTGCCCGATATTGGGCCCAGGAAGCGGATAACATGCCCGCATCTTTGGCGGAATCGGAGTAACCGATCATCACCATCTGTTGTCCCTGAATCGCGCCGCGATACCAGTCGATACTCAGTAGCTGCGACATCACATCATCAGCCCTGTTAAGGTCGTCCAGGGTTTCAAACAGAGGTACTACGGGCATCGGATCTGTACATCCGGCTTCTTTCAGTAAAAGATGTACCGCCAGAACATCCGATGGAGCACGCGCCATAGAGATCACATACGCGGCGATGGAATCTGCGGGCGA
>JBOFSC010000697.1:0-11502 GCA_051651345.1 Enterobacteriaceae bacterium | reverse complement strand
TGAGCGGTCGGCTCGAAATACCAGAGTTGGCTCAGTCTGTTGGATTTCATCTGTAACGCACCAACCCCTGCATCCCCTTCATATCCGGCAGGGCAGGTATTTTTCTGAAAGGAGGTGGCCTGGGCGTGGTTTGAGACATCACAATCCGGATAAAGTGCCAGATCGCTATCAGCATAAAGGATATGATAGAAAATCTGTGGCTGCGGCAATACCACAAAATGCTGATCGTTGCTGGCCGCATTGCATGCCGTAGGCCTGATGGCACCAGCGCTCCCCTGGTCGACACGCCAGCACTGTACGCTGGAGACGTCGTTGCGGATAGTTTCCTGCTGCACATCGTAATGCCAGCGCATGGCTGAATCGACCGCAGCTCCATCAGCGGGACAGTTCACCAGGTCGACCGACGTGCCCTCTTTGGAGGCCTGGGCACATTTTGTGGGGTCGGCTTGCCAGCGCAGTAATCCGTTGGCTTCAGGCAGCCATTTTTGCGATGGCTGAGAATAATCACAGTAGGTCCACTTCAGGAGCCCGCCTGCCCCGGCTACACACATCCGATATTGATAGTTGGTGGGGCCGATCACTTTAGAGGCCAGTTGTACCGGGGTTCCGGCGTAGGTCTGAAAGAGATCCGAAGGGGTGGCATTGGCTGCAAATGAAGTAAAGAAAACGGCCCCTGCGCACAGGGATAAATTGAGGGGAAAAAGTTGCCTGAGTTTGCGGTTCAAGAAATGCATCATCATGTCCTCAGCTTTATTAAGTGGTAACACTGTGCACTACATCTATTTATCTCCGTCACTGGGTGAGTCTGGGCCCGGCCATTACCCGCGCCTCCCTGGCTCTGTCCTGAATTCATTGAGGTCAACTCGTGCCAAAATATTGACATGGCTACTTATTGTGCGACTATACTAATGTGTGTGATTAACTTGCTTTTTCTTCGCTTTAAAATATATGATTTAAAATCAAGTTATTATATAACTCCCTGACTTTATAATGGTAATCTTATGTTAAGCAGTATTGCTTTGATATTTCTGCTTATAGCTATCAGCGCATTCTTCTCTGTCTCGGAAATCTCTCTGGCTGCCTCAAGGAAGATCAAACTCAAACAGTTAGCTGACGAGGGGGATCTCAGGGCACACCATGTCCTGAGGCTGCAGGAGCATCCCGGACAGTTTTTTACTGTGGTGCAGATTGGCCTCAATGCGGTAGCCATACTGGGCGGTATCGTGGGAGATGCCATTTTTTCTCCGGCTTTTGAGCAGGTGCTGCTGACGTTTTTTTCCGCTGAATCCGCACAAAAGCTCAGTTTTATCCTCTCTTTCACCCTGGTGACCAGCCTGTTTATTCTGCTGGCTGATCTGATGCCCAAACGTCTGGGCATGGTGGCACCGGAAACCCTTGCCGTGCGCATCATCTACCCGATGCGGATCTCTATTTTTATCCTGCGTCCCTTTATCTGGTTCTTTAACGGCTGCGCCAATATGGTCTTTCGCCTGTTCAATGTCCCGTTGCAGCGCAAGGATGATATTACCTCCGATGATATTTGTGCCATGGCGGAAGCTGGGGCTTCTGCGGGGTTTTTGCGTAAGCAGGAGCATGAACTGATAGAGAATGTGTTCGATCTGGAGTCGCGCACTGTCCCCTCCTCCATGACCATGCGCGAAAATATGATCTATTTTGATATGGCGGAGAGCGAAGAGAGTATCAAACAGAAGATTGCCGAGCACTCCCACTCCAAATATCTGGTCTGTGATGGCACTGTCGATAAAGTGGTGGGCTATGTTGGCTCCAAGGATTTACTCAATCGGGTACTCAACAATCAGAGCCTGGTGCTGAGTAACGGCGCGCATATTCTGCCTGCACTGATGATCCCGGACAGTCTCACCCTGTCGGAGGTGCTGGAATGCTTTAAAAACAGCGGTGAAGATTTTGCCGTGATCCTCAATGAATATGCGTTGGTGGTCGGTATTATCACCCTGAAAGATGTGATGAATACCCTGATGGGGGACCTGGTGGGACAGGGCCAGGAAGAGCAGATTATCTGTCGTGATGATGACTCCTGGCTGATGGAAGGGGCGACCCCAATTGATGACATTATGCGGGTGCTGGATATTGATGAGTTTCCCCAGTCGGAGTATTACGAAACCATCGGTGGCTTTATGATGACGATGCTGCGCAAAATCCCCAAGCGCACCGACTCTATCACCTTCGCTGGCTATAAATTTGAAGTGGTGGATATTGATAATAACAAGATAGATCAATTGCTGGTCACTCGTCTGAAGCCTGTAACCCCACCCGAGCTACCCTGATTCTTCTGTATTGAAAACGGCCATACTGAGATGGCCGTATTTTCATGTCACTTACCAGAACGTGCCTTAGTAGCACTCCGCCTGCAACAGTAACACCTGGCGGTTAATCTCTGTCATGATATTGAGTTGCTGCTTATCCTTTGTTTTTGGTAACAAGATACGCCCCTTGTCAAACTCAAAAGCGCCTATATCCTTGATGTATAATTTACCACGAAACAATGTCTTCACATACTTAGCAATTTTTAGTGGATTGTAACGTAGGAAGATCCTCATAGTTGCATATTCCTCCTAATGCTTAAGTTACAGCCAGGATTACTTTATATGTCACTGTGCAGGTGACTATCATACCCGATTATCATAGAATCAAACAGTGTCCTCGTCGCCTGGATTGACAATATTTTTCATTTGCATGGGACAGCCTGATGAATCTCAATATAACTTGTTGATAAATAATAATCTGACCAAATAATCAACTTCTTTCGCCTGACTTTCTCATAGATAAAAATAGGCCAGATCAGGGGTTATTGCAGGAATTTTTTGCACAGAATTGAAGAAATGGGGTTTCAGTGAGGAGCGCCCATCCTTCGATTTGACAAACCTGGTTATTGACAACAGTCACCAAATTAATTGATGAAACCTGTCAGCAAAAGCCACCGGCAAACCCTAATTTTTGTATTTTGCGGAGCCTATAAACTGAGAAAATCGCTCACACCATATTTGAACTGTAGTGTACTCATCAGGATTAATGTGCTCTGGAATTTTCTTCACGAAATTATCAAAATTTTTCAAGCTACCAATCAGAACAGCTTGATCTTTCATCGCCAGAAATGTTTCTTTATCATTCGCCTGTTCTTTGGTCAGGTATATCTTGTAATCAGGCCCTGGAGCAATCTTACCTTCAAACGCTATATTGTCACCAGAAACATAGAGTTTGCCGTCAACCCAATGTAATGCATCACTGCCCTTTTGATTTTTTGAAAATGTCCCTGTGTATTTCGCTACAGCTTTAACTGCAGCTATCTCATCGTAAGAAGCACTTTTTTCAGCCGTCAAGATTGGCAGTAAATATATCCCACCAGCAAAACCAAGACCCGCTACGGCTAAGTGTGATACCAACAGAATTGCTGTCATCTTGCACTTCATAAGCATACCCCTTGAAGATAAGTGAAATCGAGTAATGATACTGATAAACAACTCTCTTTATCATAAGAAAACCTCATCAAATTCGTAGAATATAATCTATCACACTTACGATCTACAAAATGTTTACGCCATCCACATTGGTTATAAGGGCAAGCACCTTTATTATGAAAACACCTCTTCTCTCTCAGCGAGAAAGGAGAGGTGAATCAGTAAATATCAGAAGGCATATCTTATAATAACTGCTGCCACAGTTCCTCATGCGGGCGGGGGATAACCATCTGATACACCAGCAGGCCTTTCTCTCCGGCACTGGCACTGGCGGCTTCTACTGCGGAGGTGACATCAGCCACATCGCCTGTCAGCACCAGATAGCACTTACCACCAATACCGAAGGCCATATGAATACGCACCAGATCCACATTGGCTGTTTTTACCGCTTTGTCCGCCGCCTCAATACAGGCCGCGACGCTGTAGGTTTCCACCACTCCAGCTGCCTGGTGACGGTTCACATCACTCACGCCAGAAAGCGCAGGCAGAATGGAAGGATGAATATTAGGCAGGACAAACTGATCCACCAGCAGATGTTGCGCCACTTCCACACCGCTCTCTACGGATTGACGCACAGAGGCGACTTCGCCACCCACCATCACCATATATTTACCTGGGCAGAGGGTTTTTGCGCTGAGCAGTTTTACCTGAGCACTTTTCAGCATGGCATCGGCAACCTCGATCCCTTTCGCGATGCTGTTCAATTCCACTAAACCAATTGCGTGGTACATCTGTTATCCCTCCAGGGCAATGCTAATACTGTTCTGTTCCACTTTTGTCACCCGACCAGTGATGCTGGCATGCAACGGCACACCTAATTTATCCTCGGGGACACTGGCAATACATTGACCACGGGTCACGCGATCTCCCACCTGGACCTGAGCCACGGCTGCCATACCAATATGCTGCTTCAGGGGCAGTGTAACGCTTTCTGGTCGCCAGTCCGGAGAGATCATCGGTGCCGGATGATTGAAATGGGTCAGATTAAGACGCGACACCAGGCGTTTCACCGGAACCATACGGTGAGCCGCCATGGGATCCGCCTCTCTGAGTGCACCCTCATAGCGCACACCTTCGCTCTGCAGCCCTTTTTTCAGGCTCTTATTTATCCGCATGGGAGAGATATCTACCGGGCAGGCATAAGCTTCGCAGACACCGCACTCCGAACAGGTCAAAGCCGACAGCAGCACGGAATGCTGCGCGGTATGGCGGTAGTTCACCGCGCGCACGATCAAATGGGGTGGTAATTCATGGCCAATCAAATGGCGCGGGCACAATTCTGTACACAGGCTGCACTGTTCACATACCGTCTGTGCCATCGCCATCACCGACTGTTCCGACTGGCGACGGCGCTTAATCAGCAGATGGCTTTCCGGCAGCACCAGGATGCCACCGGTGGTCTTGGTCACTGGTTCATCCAGAGAGACTACTTCGGCACCCATCATGGGGCCACCATTGATATAAGCCGGATCAGGGATGGTCACCCCACCTGCCAGCTCGACCACCTCACGTAGTGATGTTCCCAGAGGGACAGTCACGGTAATGGGTTTATGTACCGCACCGTTAACGGTGAGAGTTCTTTGGGTCACGGGCGTATCGCCTTCAACAGCATAGGCCACATTGATCAAAGATTGAACATTACTGACCACCACCCCCACAGATAAGGGCAGTGCTGCGGGCGGAACTCTGCGTCCCGTTGCCATCCAGATGGTGATCACCTCATCACCCGCAGGATAGACATCCGGCAAAATATGCACACGCATATCGTCGGCCAGCAGCGGAGTGAGCCGTTCGATAGCAGGTTCATATTTGGCTTTAAGGGCAATAATCCCCTCTTTGGCACCGGTCGCGGTCATGGCATAACGTAAACCCCGTACCAGAGCTTCTGCTTCCATGGCGGCCAATTGCTGATCGACTTTTAATAAGGGTTCGCACTCAGCACCATTGACCAGATAAATTTCTGCTTCGGCCTGCAGTTTGACATAAGTGGGAAAGCCAGCTCCTCCGGCCCCGACAATGCCTGCCTGTCGCACCCGCTGACGGATCTGCTCGGCGCTGTACTCTGCTTTCATCGTTGTGTTCCTTTTTCACGGTTCTCTTTAAGGTACTCTTGCGCTAATGCGGTCAGTTTCATCTCCGGTGTCAGATGAGTGACACGCTGTTCCATCAAATCCTGCAAAGTGATATACCGGTTAGTGGTCTCTGGCACTGCTGAAGATGCTACCGGAGAGGACGTTACCACAGCACGTGGTCCTGGAGAAATTTGTACTGCCGGACGCTTTTCCTGCGCCCCGGTAAGCGTACCCACCAGCTCATTGACGGAAATAAACTGCATCCCCAAACCGGAGGCCGTTTTGATATGCTGCTGAAACAGACGGCTGTATTCACTGTTCTGGTCACAGCCCAGTATGGCGTTCAGCTCACTGGCCGGATTGCAGTTATAGTCAAAAGCCAGCACCCGGATACCGCGTAACAGTGCCTGGCTGGTGATCTCAGTAATCTCGTTATCGATAACCCCATTGGCTATCTTGCTCAAGGTACTGAAATCCAGGAAAGGCAGCAGCAGGGCGTCAAAGTTGCCCAGCTCCGTCAGTCGCTCCGGCGCATAAGTCAATACGGGACCGAGTTTACCCCAGCGCTGGGGACAATGGGCCTCGGTGGCATCTTGCGCCAGCAGGAAACTGAAGGCGGCCGACTGTTGTACCCTCAGACGAGCATAAATTTCAGTACGGTAACCACGGGCGTTGGTCAGCAGAATCAGGACCCGCTTCTTCAGTCGTCGCAGCACTTCCGCTGCTATTGCATCAATATGTTCCTGTGTCATCACAGCTGGTCACACCTTTTCTGTTTAGGGTCTGTTATCAGTTCGCTCAATAGCGGTCAACTATCACAACCTTGTCGTTGTTAGTCAGACCCGCCGCATTGGCTTCATCTATATCAATATGGAACTCAAGGACAAACGAGTCTTTTACCCGGACCACAACTTCGTCAAATACCAGCCCGCGTTCACCACATCCTTTGACACTCACCTTTTGACCGTTTTCTACCTTCAATAGTTTGGCATCACGGCTGTCCATATGGATATGTCTCTGGGCGCAGATCACTTGCGCATCCAGGTAGACATGTCCTGCGGGTCCCAGCAGACACAAACTTCCAGAACCGGTTAAATCCCCGGACTCACGCACCGGTACTTTAATCCCCAGGGCGAAACTGTCCGTTTTGGAGATCTCCACCTGGGTCTGTTCCCGCTCTGGCCCCAATACGCGCACAAAGGAAATACTGCCCTTAGGCCCGGCCAGGGTGACGCACTCTTTGGCAGCAAACTGCCCTTTCTGCTTCAGATCTTTCATTTTATTCAATTGATAACCCGGCCCGAACAGGCGCTGGACATCTTCAGCAGAAAGATGCACATGGCGGTTAGAGATGCCCACTGGAATCATCAGCTCATCGCTGGTGGATTGCGAGTTGTTCAATCTCTGCCTTATCTTTATCAGTAACTCTTCGTGTAACATCTAAGTCGTCCTTAGCTCACAACTTGATAAATAAATTCATTGCTCAGCGGCCATTACTGTTTTTTTGGCTCCGGCACCGCAGGATTCTGCGGAGTCATGGGTACTGAAGGTACAGCAGGCTTAACCTCTGCAGGTTTGGATTCTGCCGCCTTAACCGGTGTCGGTTTCACCTCAGCAGGTGCTGCCTTGCTCACCGTGGCAACCTTAGGGGCAGCAGCCGTGCTTTTACCCGCACCTTTCTTTACCGGAGCCCGCTTTGCCGGAGTGGCTTTTTTAGCAGCTACGGCTTTAGCGGCGGGCGCGCTTTTTTTTTGCGCCGCTACCGGCTTTGCTGCGCTACCGCTACCGGAGCCCCCTTCAGCCGCGGTTACTTTTTTTTTATCCTCTTTCTTGCTCTTCTTCAATTCATTGAGCCTGTCGATCACCACGGTTTCCGGACGCGCCATCACCAGAGAGGAGACCACGGTACCCACCCGGCTGGCGGCAGCCACACCACTTTCCACGGCAACTTCAACAGCACCTACTTCACCCTGCACATAGACCGTCGCCAAACCTGAACCGACTTTTTTATAACCGACCACCGTCACCCCGGCGGCTTTACACATGGCATCCACAGCCTGAATGGCTGCAACAAATCCCAGTGTTTCAATTAACCCGATACTTACCTTATTTCCAGCCATGTTGTTCTCCCTCCAGGGCTAGTGCTTAACCAGCCTGATATCAAAATCAAATGTATTGAAGAATGCCACCAGCTTTTCCAGCTCCTGTGCGCTGTAGCTGGGATCCCCCTCAACGGGATAGATCATATCCAACATGGCATACTTGTTCTTACCGAACTGGTGATAGGGCAGGAACTCAATACGCTCTATACCGCCTTTTTTCGCCAGATTCATCACATACTCAATGATACCCGTGATCGCCGAATAGGAGTCATTCCATCCCTTAATAATGGGGATACGTATGATAACTCTGGCCTGTAACTCCACCAGACGCTCCAGATTACGCAAGACGGCTTCATTACCCACACCCAGCAGTTTCTTGTGTTCATGGGTATCAATATGTTTCAGGTCATACAAAAACAGATCGGTACACTCTGCCAGACGCTCATAATTCTGCAAACTGGTGCTGCCATTGGTCTCAATGGCGGTGTGAATCATCCTTCTTTTGCACTCCTGCATCAGCTCAAGGACAAAATCGATCTGTAATGTTGCCTCTCCGCCTCCGAGGGTCATACCCCCACCGGAAGTTCTGTAGAACGCAACATCCTGCATCACGACATCCATCACCTGTTCAACGGTCATGGTGCGCCCGACAATATGCAGGGCATCGGTACAGCAGATCTCTTCACACTTCATACAACCGACACAATCGATATCGCGGTTAATACGATGCTCTCTAAAACCACGCTCGTTGCGCACCGCATAGTGGATATTTACCGGGCAAACATCGATACATTGTCCACAATTAGTGCAATTCTGAGGGCTGTACATCACCTGGGGAGGGCTCTCTAACCCTTCCGGATTCGAACACCAGGCACAACGCCAGTTGCAGCCTTTAAGAAAGACCACCGTTCTGGTGCCATCTCCATCATAAATGGAGTACTTCTGAATATTAAAAACCTTGCCTTTCTTTTGCAGACCACTTGTCATGTCGTAGACCCCTGGAGAGTCTGCCAGCACAGACCCTTTATCTAATTATTTCCTGCATATACTTGCACTTAACCATCACCTCCCCCTGGCAGGGGAGGGAGCTAACTGCATCTTCAAGTTAAGTGGGTATAGATACTGCTTAGAAATTCTCAATCACGGTACGACTGATAATTTCGTCCTGAACTTCCTTACACAACTCAACAAAGTAGGCGCTGTAACCTGCCACACGCACGATCAGATCCCGATGCGCATCCGGATTGGCCTGTGCCTGTACCAGGGTATCGTTGTCCACATAGCTGAACTGCATCTGTCCGTTACCCAGAATCGAGGCAGTGCGCAGTAGCGTGATCAAACCATTGCGTCCTTCCGGCGTATCCAGCAGTCCTTTGATAAACTTGAAGTTATGAACCATACCGATGTTCATACTCTCTGCGTTCATCTTACTGACTGACTTGATGATCGCCGTGGGTCCCTGGGTATCTGCGCCCTGGCTGGGGCTGATACCATCGGAAAGCGGCATCCACGCCAAACGACCATTCGGTGTCGCTGCGGTCAATGCCCCAATGGGCGTGTTGTTGGAGATGGATAATGTGCCATGGCTCATGACGGAGTAGAGCATTTTGTATTTGCTACACTCTCTTTCCGTATACTCTGTGATCTCCCGCGCCAGATCATCGACGTCATCGATGTCGTTACCATATTTAGGCGCGTTGAGGCAGTCTCTGCGTATCTGCTCATAGCCTTCAAAGTTAGCCAGTACCGCATCGCGTATCTGCTCCAGAGTATATTTTCTCTCCTCATAGACCAGTTTACGAATGGCAACCATGGAGTCGACATAAGTTGCCAGACCAGAGAATATCAGGCCGGGACCATAGTTAATGAAAGCACCGCCCTGGGTCACATCGCGACCACTGCTGATACAGCCTTCGATCATGGCGGACATCAGAGGCTTGGGTGCAGTTTCACGGTGTACCCGCTGGCTGATTACCGTTCCGATAGCCGAGAGTTTGACGATTTTATCCACCTGCTGCTTCACGGCGTCAGTGAATTTGTCAAAGGTATCGAGCGTACGCAGATCTCCGGTATCCACACCCTGGTAGCTGTCGAACAGCACCATTCTGCCGCGTGTTAACACAAACTCGATGGCGATAGGCCACTGGGTATAACCGGTGGAGGTCCACTGGTAAATACGTCCGGATTTCTGCGGTTCCACACAGCCCATCAGGCAGTAGTCACGGGCATCATCATAATCAAAGCCCTTGCGTAGCATCATCTTGATATGAGAATCATCGAAGTGGCACGCCGGGAAGCCCATACTTGACTTCACCACATCGACAATTTTTTCCATATACTTTTGCGGTGACTGGTTATGGATACGACAGGCCAGTGAAGGCTGATACACCTTGATCAGTCGGACTGCATCCATAATCAGATAGGTAAGGTCGTTACAGGCATCGCCCCCACCCCGCTTCTGACCACCCACAGTACAGTTAATAAAGGGCTGATAACCGGCAAAGTACTTAGCACCTGACTCACTGGACATCCACATCAGTTCAGAGCATTTGATGATAAAGCACTGCAGTAACTCTAATGCCTGAGCATCTGTTAAGCGGCCTGACTCAATATCAGCCTTATAGAACGGATAGCAGTATTGGTCTACGCGTCCCAGAGAGAGACCGGTCTGGTTCTCTTCCAACTCAAACAGGGTCTCTACGGTCCACACGGACTGTAAAGCCTCTTGTAGAGTACGCGGGGGATTGGCCGGTACATAATCACAGGTGTCGGCAATGGTGATTAACTCTGCGCGACGCACTGGATCATTTTCCCTGGCAGCCAGTTCACGCGCGTGGTTAGCCATTCTTTTGGCATAGATCATCACACCGTCACAGACATCAATCACCGATTTGTAGAAGTAGATCTTTTCAATATGATCCGGCTCTTCCATGGTGAGCAGCGCCATGCGCTCTTCCGCGTCCTTCTTGACACCGTTCATACCCTTGGTCATTAACACCACATCATAACCAGGGCAGGTATCACCGCCACCATTGATCTGGTGATAGCTCATATCACTGACAAAGGTTTCGCCGGAGAACTCCCACACGCCACCGTCACGGTACTGCGCTTCACAGATCTCATCCAGTGATTTACCTTTCCAGTAGGGCACCAGCTCTTCACGGATAACACGCTTATCCTCTTCAGAGATTTGGAAAGGGTCCTGGGGACGGGTGCTCATGGTATCCAACTCTTCATGGACCCAGCGCCAGGCGATTTCCGGTGAGAAAGAGCCCGCACGCGGCGCACCACAAGAGTGACCCACGATCAGTTCATCATCCTGAATTAGCAAAGGTGCCTCTTCACAGGCTGCCTTAAACGCTTTACTACGCAAAATGGCACGGGGCAGACCGGGATTTTCCTGATAAACACGGGTAATCGTGATGGCACGATGGATACTGACACTGGGTTTGACCTGGAGATATCTCTGTCTTAGGCGCTGCATCCGCGCAGTCAGCCCTTCCGTCGCGGTGCCCGGCTCTGTCGCAGCAGCAACAAAAGCCTGGTGAGGCATCCTGCCGCCAGTAGCCACCGCGTTGCCACGGAATAACTTGACGCTCAGGGCGTTGTTATAGGTGCCGATATTCTTCCTGGCGGCCAGTAGCATACCGGACAGCTCATTGATCACCACGCTGCGATCATCGATATTGCCACCCTGTGACAAGGCATCAAACATCGGATAGCCATCCAGATCTTTACTGGCGCGCACTTCAGATAATTCGCTCAGCTTCAGCCACAGGCACTCTACCACCTCATAGGCTTTTTCGCGTGTCAGCTGTCCACTGTCGATAT
>JBOFSC010000696.1:0-2570 GCA_051651345.1 Enterobacteriaceae bacterium | reverse complement strand
CTTTTTTGGGGACCTCGATACTCGCCGTGACCGTATTCAGATTAGTGACCGGCAGAGATGTGGGATGCCAGATAAGGCCACAGCGATAGCGAAAATCGCGGGCTTCCGGATTGTCAGCACTCCAAAGCAACACCTGTTGCGGTTTTTCTGAAAAGTGAATCTGCATCGTTTGTTGGTTGTCTTTTACCTCCTGGGTTACCGTCATCTCCGGCAGGGGGACCGCACGCTGGTAGCGGTGAATAAAGGCGATCAGGGTTGGCTCGATCACTTTTTTAATATCATAGTGGCTGGAGTTAGGCACGACATACAAGGCTTTACTGCCCGGCAGCTCGTCATAGTAAAAGCGGCTGTTATCGGGCACGTAAAAATCATCGCCGCTGTTGTTAACGATATATTTAGTTACCGCCAGACGAGGACCATAGACGGTTTGCGAATACTGCAGGGGATCTTCAATTTGCATCAGACGCAGAAAAGCGCTGCTATCAATGCTGTCAGCAACGCCATCCTGCACATAAGGGGCGAAGGCAACAGGCCAGTGATTACCATAGCTGCGATAAATATGTTGCAACGCGAGACGGGTATTAAGCATATCGAAAGCAAAAGGCACGATAGCATCGACTCGGGGATCGGCGATTGCGGTCAGCCAGGAAACCCAGGCACGTTTGGAGGCGCCGGAGACAATAAACTGACTGACCTTCTCTGGCGACAGCTCCTTTTGTACCAGGTTCATGGCCTGCCTGGCGGCGATAGTCATGGGAATATGTAAAGAGATCTGGCGGTTTTTGTCCGGATCCTCAAGAAACAGCTGCCAGCTTTTGGCCACACTGGCATCTTCACGCCGGGGGATACCATCGTTCTGCCAGACCAGATATTGGTTGGGATTATCGTTTAGCGACACGACGACGGTATGGGTGGCTGTGGCAATATCCGCTAGGGCGTCCGCACTGAGATCTGTGGGTTTGACGGGGGAGGTCGAAGAGGTCGGATTGTTAATGCCATTATTAATGTATAGCAGAGCCTTGTGTGATACGACCTGCTGTGGAATATAGAGATCCACGCTGTGATGCCAGAGTGCCGGTGTCACCAGAGAGTGGGGCGACCAGCTTTGAGAAACCATATCGTAATGCCTGATATCCAGATGGGTCTGTTTCTCTTCGCTGATCAGATGATATTGCAGCGGTTTCTGCATGGCTTGCCGTGAAGCGCAATTCAGGGTTTCGACAATATCACTGTTTTCTTTGCTGTTACAGAGTGCAGGGGCTTTTGCAGAGCAGATAATGGGTTGAATGGTTAATAAAATTACTAATAAAAACAAACAACGAGATATGAAGTCACGCATTACTGTTCCATAATTCATTGGGATACCGAGGTTTTAAAATTAACATCAAATAGTTAACGATACTGCAGCTATTGTGATAAAGTATGAATTATTATTAATTCTCTTGCAAATTTACAATATTTTCTAAATATTTCTTGCGAGTTGTTAAGACCTGTTCAGGCACTTTAGAGGGCGTTTATATGAAAGAGATATGCTGTATTGGCAGGTTTTTTGCCAAAGAGGGGTGTAAGGAAAGATTACATCAAGAGATGCTAAAACTGATTGCACCGACCCGAGAGGAAGCTGGCTGTATCCAATATGAATTGACCGAAGAAGAACCATTTGATCATGCAGAGGGAGCACAGTGCGATTTCTGTTTTGTGACACGTTGGCGTTCACGTGAGGCTTTTGATATCCACTGTGATATGCCTTATATAAAAGAGTTTATGGGGGTAACGGTAACACAGTATGTAGAGAAGATGGATATTCGTTTATATTCACCTGCCTGCTAACCGGTACCGTCACCCTCATTATCGCTATGACACGCTGTTTAGTGAATTTTTTGTCATATCAGCGTTTCTTCTTTGGCACAGTGGTCCAGCTAAGAGAGTGAATAATGCTGCTGAGCTCCTTTTCCAGTTGCGGAAATGTCTCCTCGGTGCTGGAGAGCACCACCTCAACAAATTTTTGTTGATGCAAGGCATGGATCACAAACATCTTCATGGTCAGTTCATCATTAATGGGCAGATCAGTCAGGTAACCCATGGCGTTTTTTAGCTTCAGCCCATCTCTGTCTGCATGCAGGAAACGGCGGATGGGCCATTTATGCTGCTTGATTAACAGGGAAGAGAGAATCGCCAGCTCGCTATCCTTTTCCACAGAAAAAGAGAGAATATTTAAACCCGCGGAGACACTTTCTCCCTTTTTGCTGGTGATGGGGGTACGTCCCCAGGAGAAAAACAGGGGCGCACCCGGATGCTTATCGCTCTGCTCCTGTTCCGCTGACGGTTGTTCGCGCAGGGTCCAACTGGCTGGCAATTGGAAAGTCAGTCCCTCATAGGGCAATACGATTTGATTTAGCTTAGGTTGATTTAGCTGCGGCGTTAAAGGATGGATCTCCACCACAGAGTGGGCAGAAGCCATTAGCGAGATAGCTAAAAGAAGAAACAACTGAATGCCTGACCGGGCTATTGACAGCATATGGCCTCCATTACACAGCCTGACCCCGTTGGGTAAAAAGGATATCAGATAA
>JBOFSC010000695.1:0-6261 GCA_051651345.1 Enterobacteriaceae bacterium | reverse complement strand
ACCCGGCACCCCTGAGACGAACCCGGATATTCCTGCCCTGACTTCCCGCCATCTGGCCTATATTATCTATACCTCCGGCTCTACCGGGGTGCCTAAAGGTGTCCAGATTGAACATCACAGTCTGGTTAACCTGGTCCTGGCGCAAATCAGCCAGTTTGCTGTGGAGAAGGGCAGCCGGGTATTGCAGTTTGCCTCACCTGCTTTCGATGCCAGCGTCTGGGAAATGATGATATCCCTGACGAGCGGCGCCGCGCTCTATTGTCCCCCGGACAACATTCGTCAGGATCGTGACAGCCTGTTGCACTATATGGACCATCATGCCGTCAGCCATGCTCTGCTGCCTCCGGCACTGTTGCAGCAGGGGGGAGAACTTCCGGCTGTTCGCAGTATGCCGACCCTGATACTGGGCGGCGAAGCACCTGATGCGACATTGCTGCGTACCCTGGCACAACATGGTCGTATTTATAATGCCTATGGTCCAACAGAAAATACCGTATGCGCCAGTCTGTGGTGTTATTCGCAGACGTTTGCAGGTGATGTGGTGCCCATTGGTCGCCCTGTTGCCAATACCCGTTTTTATGTGTTAGATACCTGGGGGCAGTTGCTGCCTCCGGGCGCTATTGGTGAACTCTATATTGGCGGTGTGGGCGTGGCGCGGGGTTATCTTAACCGCCCCGAGCTGACGGCGGAGCGTTTTTTGCCGGACCCGTTTGTGGATAATCATCAGGCCCGCATGTATCGTACCGGCGACCTGGTACGCTATCTGCCGGACGGAAACCTGGTGTTTATGGGACGTACAGACCATCAGGTGAAGATACGTGGTCACCGCATTGAGTGTGGCGAAATTGAGGCCCGTCTGAGGGAGTTGTCTCAGGTGCGCGATGCGCTGGTGATGGCGCTGAATGAGGGGGGTGAGAAGCGCCTGGTGGCCTGGGTTATCGCTGAACCGGATATTGCGCTGGCGGGTCAGTTGCGTGCGTACCTGGTGGCGCGATTGCCGGAGTATATGGTCCCGGTCGCCTTTATCCAGGTCACGGAATGGCCGCTCACGGCCAATGGCAAGCTGGATCGTCGCGCCCTGCCGTTACCGGATGAGCGTGCCCTGGCACGGGTCAGTTATGAAGCCCCGCAGGGAGAACTGGAGTGCATACTGGCCGCGATATGGTCAGAGTTGCTGGGTTGCGAGCATATTAGCCGCCATGATTCCTTCTTTGCCCTTGGCGGGCATTCCCTGCTGGCTGTGCGTCTGATTAACCGGGTGGCTACTCTGATTGCAGCAGAGGTTGCCCTGTCCACCCTGTTTGCCTCGCCCACACTGGCCAGCTTTGCGCAAGTGGTCAATGCAAACTTAAGTGAAGGAGGCAGTCAACTACCGATTATCAGTCGCATTTCCCGCAGGAAAGCCCTGCCCCTGTCGTTTGCGCAGCAACGGCTGTGGTTCCTTGCTCAGCTTGAAGGGGTGAGTGAGGCCTACCATATTCCGCTGGCAGTGCACTTGCAAGGTTCGCTGGATATCCCGGCCTGGCAGCGGGCACTGAATGCGCTGTTTGCCCGTCATGAAGCACTACGTTCAGTGTTTGTGATGGTCAATGACCAGCCTCGGGTGCGCCTGTTGCCAACTAAACGGGGGTTACCGCTGATACAGCATGACCTGCGCGGATGTCCGGATGCTGAGCAGCAGTTAGCCAGCCTCATTGCTGAAGAAGCCCATACCCCATTTGACCTCAGCCAGGGGCCGATGATACGCGCCCGGTTGATTCAACTGGAGGAAGACGCCTTCGTTTTCTTGTTGACCCAGCATCACATTGTGTCGGATGGCTGGTCACTGGGTATCCTGGTATCGGAACTGAGCACACTGTATGCGGCCTGTCAGGCGGGTCAACCTGCGGCATTACCTTCGCTGACCATTCACTACCCTGACTATGCGGCCTGGCAACGTCAGTGGTTATCAGGGGAACGGCTCCAAACACAGTATGATCACTGGCGCACTGCCCTGACGGAAGCGCCAGAGGTGTTAACGCTGCCCACTGACCGACCCCGCCCCGCTCAACAGTCCTTTGCTGGTGAGAGTGTCCCGATTCACCTGGACAGCGATCTGACCCGACAGCTTAAGCAACTCAGTCAGTCTCAGGGGGCCACCCTGTTTATGACGGTACTGGCGGGCTGGGCGGCAGTATTAACCCGGCTATCCGGGCAGAGGGATATTGTGATAGGGACGCCGGTTGCCAATCGGACCCACCAGGACATTGAGCCCTTGCTGGGTTTCTTTGTTAATATGCTGGCCTTGCGTCTTGACCTGTCAGATGCACCCAGTACCGCCGAGTTACTTTCTCGGGTACGACACACGGTACTGGCGGGGCAGGCACATCAGGATTTGCCGTTTGAGCAGGTGGTAGAGATGCTGCAACCGGCACGGCGACTGGCGCACACGCCGGTGTTTCAGGTGATGTTTGCCTGGCAGAACAACGAGGAAGGGGAGTGGGCACTGCCGGGGGTAGAAGTAACACCGGTTCCCCTGGCATACGATGTGGTGAAATTTGACCTTGAACTCAACCTGTCGGAGACGAGCCAGGGCATTGTGGGCAACCTGAGCTATTCGACTGGGCTGTTTGACCGGGTCACGATAGAACGGCAGGTGGGGTATCTGCAGGCCATGTTGTGGGGGATGGTGGAAAGTCCGCAAGGTGCGGTTGACTGTATTGATATTCTGACCGCGGCCGAGCGTACCCTGCTGCTGGAGACCTGGAATGCCACTGAGTGCGACTATCCGGCACAGCAGTGTGTGCATCAGTTGTTTGAGGTCCGGGCAGCCAGGAGGCCAGAGGCCACGGCGCTGGTGTATGAAGACCAGGTGTTGAGTTACCGGGAGTTGAATGTCAGGGCCAATCGTCTGGCGCATCAACTGATTGCCCTGGGGGTGGTGCCTGACCAGCGGGTAGCGCTGTGTGTGCAGCGCAGTCCGGCGATGATGGTGGGACTGCTGGCTATCCTGAAGGCAGGCGGGGCCTATGTACCGCTGGAACCGGACTATCCGCAGGAACGGCTCACCTGGATGCTGACCGATGCCAGTCCAGCCATAGTACTGGCTGACCCGGTGGGGCAGGCGGCGCTGGGTGAAGCAGTGCTGACCACGTTCACCGTACTGAACCCTGCCAGTCAACCGGCACCCGGCACCTCTGAGACGAACCCGGACATTCCTGCCCTGACTTCCCGCCATCTGGCCTATATTATCTACACCTCCGGCTCTACCGGGGCGCCTAAAGGTGTCCAGATTGAACATCACAGTCTGGTTAACCTGGCCCTGGCGCAGATCAGCGAGTTTGCTGTGGAAGCAAACAGTCGGGTGTTGCAGTTTGTTTCGCCGGGCTTTGATGTCAGCATAGGGGAAATGATGATGTCCCTGGCGAGCGGTGCCGCGCTCTATTGTCCCCCGGACAACATTCGTCAGGATCGTGACAGCCTGTGGCACTATCTGGAAAAGCATGCCATTACCCATACCATGTTGCCTCCGGCCCTGTTACAGCAAGGGGGAGAACTCCCGGCTGTTCACAGCATGCCCACCATTATATTGGGCGGTGAAGCTCCCGGCAGGGCCTTGCTTCGTACCCTGGCACAACACGGACGCGTTTTTAATGCCTATGGGCCAACAGAAAATACCGTATGCGCCAGTCTGTGGTGTTATTCGCAGACGTTTGCAGGTGATGTGGTGCCCATTGGTCGCCCTGTTGCCAATACCCGTCTTTATGTACTGGATGAGCAAGGTCAGCCGGTGCCGCTGGGTGTTATGGGTGAACTGTATATTGGTGGTGTGGGAGTGGCGCGAGGTTACCTGAACCGCCCCGAGCTGACGGCAGAGCGTTTTCTGCCTGACCCGTTTGCAGATACGCCCGAAGCCCGGATGTACCGCACCGGTGACCTGGCACGCTATCTGCCGGACGGTAACCTGGTGTTTATGGGTCGCACTGACCATCAGGTGAAGATACGGGGCTACCGGATTGAGTGTGGTGAGATTGAAGCCCGTCTGAGGGAGTCGCCTCAGGTCCGGGATGCAGTGGTCATGTCGGTGGGGGAAGGCAGCGAGAAGCGCCTGGTGGCCTGGGTCATCGCTGAACCGGATGCAGCCCTGGCCGGTCAGTTGCGCGCGCACCTGCTATCGCTGTTACCTGAGTATATGGTTCCGGTCGCCTTTATCCAGGTAGTGGAATGGCCGTTGACGCCCAATGGCAAACTGGACCGTCGCGCCTTGCCGATGCCGGATGAGAGTGCACTGGCACGTGGCCTGTATGAAGCCCCTCAGGGGGAACTGGAGTGTGCGCTGGCTGCGATATGGGCAGAGCTGCTGGGTTGTGAACGTATCAGCCGCCATGATTCCTTCTTTGCGCTCGGGGGGCACTCCCTGCTGGCTGTGCAGATGACAGCGCGTCTGCGCCGTGTGGGATTCAGTCTGTCGGTGCGCGATCTGTTTTTGTCTCCCACGCTCAGTGTCCAGGCACAACGGCTCGGTCCCCACAGAGAAGTCACGATCCCCCCCAATGTTATCCATACTGACCTGACCCGGCTCACCCCTGATCACCTTCCGCTGATTACCCTGACACAAGACGAGATTGATGCACTGGTTTTACAGGTGCCGGGAGGGATAAACACTATCCAGGACATCTACGCCCTGTCACCGCTGCAAGACGGTATTTTGTTCCATCATCTCCTGGCTCAGGCGGGCGACCCATACCTGCTGGTCGGTCAGATGGCCTTTAGCGAGCGGGCACATCTGGACCGATATCTGGCGGCGGTACAGCAGGTGGTCAACCGACATGATATTTTACGTACGGCCTTTATCCATGAGGGGTTATCGGTACCGGCACAGGTGGTCTGGCGCCAGGCGTCTCTCCCGGTGACGGAACTCTCCTTTAATCCTGATGCCGGGCCGATAGCGACCCAACTGGCCGATCGTTTTGACCCGCACCATTATCGTATCCCGCTCAACCAGGCACCGCTGCTGCGCTTTGCTGTGGCCCGGGATGAATCAGGTCACTGGCTTGCCTTACTCATGATGCATCACCTGGCAGGCGACCATTCAACACTGGAAGTCCTGCAGCGTGAGGTGCAGGCTTTCCTGACCGGACAGGGAGACAACCTGCCTCCCGCCCCGCCTTTTCGCAATTTGATTGCCCAAACCCGCTCAGGCTGTAGTCAGGAAGCCCATAGCCAATTTTTCAGGGAGATGCTGGCGGAGGTGGATGAACCCACCTGTCCGTTCGGGTTAACGGATGTGTATCACGACGGCTCACAGGTGACAGAATATCATCAGATGCTGCCAGAAGCACTGAATGAGCGGTTGCGCACCCAGGCCCGGCGTTTCGAAGTCAGTGTAGCCAGCCTGTGCCATCTGGCCTGGGCCCAGGTGTTGGCCTGTCTCTGTGGTCAGCAGCGGTTGGTGTTCGGCACGGTATTACTGGGTCGTATGCAATCTGGCGAGGGTGCGCTTCAGGGAGTAGGGTTGTTTATTAACACTCTGCCATTACGGTTAGATTTAAACAGAGGCAACGGCGGGGTGGAAGAGTGTATAGGTCAGACCCATCAACGTCTGGCGGCCCTGCTGGCCCATGAGCATGCCCCTCTGGTACTGGCGCAGCGTTGCAGCGGAGTGGCAACGGGAATACCCCTGTTCAGTGCATTGCTGAACTACCGGCACAACGCCAGCCGGGAAGCGCAGGGAGAACATTCGCCATTTGATGTGCAATGGTTGGCGGGATATATACGCCGAACCAATTACCCGTTTGCGATGTCGGTGGATGACTATGGAGACGCATTGGGCTTAACTGCTCAGGTGGTGAATCCCTTGTCGCCGGAGCGGATCCGTGGGTATATGGTGCAGGCATTGTGCAGTTTGGCGCAAGCGTTAGAAGAGACCCCCCTGTTGCCAATGTCTCAACTGACTATATTGCCAGAGGCAGAACGTCGGCTTCTGCTGGAAACCTGGAATGCGACAATATGCGATTATCCGGCGCAACAGTGTGTGCATCAGTTGTTTGAGTCCCGGGCCGCCAGAACGCCGGAGGCGACCGCACTGGTCTATCAAGACGGGATATTGAGTTACCGGGAACTGAATATGAGGGCCAATGCTCTGGCACATCAACTGATTGCTCTCGGGCTCGAACCAGAGCAACGGGTCGCGGTGTGTGTACAGTGCAGTCCGTCGATGGTGGTGGGGTTGCTGGCTATTCTGAAAGCGGGCGGGACTTATATCCCTCTGGATCTGAGTTC
>JBOFSC010000694.1:0-2820 GCA_051651345.1 Enterobacteriaceae bacterium | reverse complement strand
GATGTTAAAACTCCGGGCAGAAGTGGCAGTGCTGTTGCCGTTGTCACCAAGAAGGAGTACCAGGCCGCTAAAGCTATGGGAGCAGAAAAAGGTGAGCAGGTGGATGCCATGATTGCAGCCTTGGGTGGCCAGGACAATATCGTGGATGTGGATGCTTGTATTACTCGTCTGCGTATTACCGTTAAAGATGGCAGTCTGGTCAAAGACAATGACTTCTGGGTCCAAAATCTGCAAGCCAAAGGGCTGGTCAAAGTCGGTGATACCGGTATTCAGATTATTTATGGTGCCCAGGCTGCCGGTTATAAGGCGCTGATTAACGAAAAGTTGGCCCGTGAATAACGTCTGGTTCGTCTGGCGACGCGCCGGTTCATTTGTGATTGATGTTGCAGTTGCGCAGATGTTTGCGCAACTGTTGATCAAACTGTTGGCCGGTGTGGGGCTCTATGTGCTGAGCCGCTATGGGGGAGGTTTCTCCCTCAATAGCGCTTTCGCGCTCCCTGCCCTGTTACTGCTTTATGTCAGCCAGTTGCTGCTTTTTATTGCTATCTTTGTCGGTTATCACGCGATCTGTTTCCGTTTTCTGCATAATTCAATGTCGCGCTATTTTCTGCACCTGAAGGTGATCTCGACATCAGAAGATGAACTCACCCGCTCGCGTTATCTCAAGAGGGAGTTTGAAAAAATCACCCTCTCTCTTGTCACTCTGGGGTTGTATGCCTTTTACAGTGGCGCGCAGTTTTTGACCTTTGGCCGCCCGCCCTGGCATGATATTCGTAATCAGACGCAGGTTATATCTGTAGATTAGGTGGCGCGAAAAGACGGATAAAATTTTCCGTGGTGATTCGCGCCAGCTCTTGTACAGAAATCCCCTTCAGTGCAGCCAGATACTCTGCGATATCACGCACATAAGCCGGTTGGTTCTCTTTGCCACGGTGCGGCACCGGTGTCAGCCAGGGAGCATCGGTTTCCAGCAACATGCGATCCAGCGGGATCATACGCGCCACAGCACGCAACTCATCCGCATTGCGGAAGGTGACAATTCCTGAAAACGAGATGTAGAAACCCAAATCCAGCAGCTCTCTGGCGGTGGCCTCATTTTCGGTATAGCAGTGCAGAACACCGCCGCACTCTTGCGCCTGCTCACTGCGTAAGATAGTTAACACATCCGGTGCTGCATCGCGACAATGTACAATCACTGGTTTACCCAGTTGCCGTCCCAGGCGAATATGGGTACGCAGCGAAGTCTGTTGTAATTCGATGGTTTGAGGTTGGTAAAAGTAATCCAGCCCGGTTTCACCCAAAGCGACCACATCCTGACGCGCTGCCAGGGTCGCCAGCAGCGCTTCATCATAAGGCTGTTCAAGATGGAGGGGATGTACACCACAGCTATAGGCCACATCCTTCCTGGGTCCTATCATTGCCACCATCTCGCTAAATTGCTCCAGCGTGGTGGCAACGGCCAGCACAAAACCCACATCGCGTAATTTGGCCTGCGCCATCACCTGCTCAACACTTTGGTGTTGGTCACGATAATTCAATCTGTCCAGGTGACAATGAGAATCGACTAAAAACATAACATACCTTGGTAATGATTATAATGATAACGTATTATTTACAATGTTAAACTAAGTAGCTTTTCATAATAACGCTCCACCTGTAGCGCTATTTTGAAAAATTATTTAGTGTAGCGAGCACACCATGTCATTTATAGACGATCATATCACTGTTGATGCACCCTATATACTTGCAAAACGATCATCGCTGGCGATCTTGCTGTTAATACTGCTATTTTGCATCATGCCAATAGCACAGGCAAAACCTCTCAGCGCAGATGAACTGAAACAGTTATCCGCTACACCGCAGGAATCGGCTCGCCGGTGGGTGCAGCAGATGTCTTTATCTGAGCAAGTGGGTCAACTGATGATGTTGAGACTGCAATCGTGGCCTGTCGGGCCGCAACAGCAGTCAGAAACCGTGACCCGCCTGCCTGACTCACTGGCGTTGCTGCTCAGTCAACATCATATTGGTGGTATCATTCTCTTTAATGATAATTTTCAAACAATTGAACAGAGTTATCAGCTAATTGCCAGCTTGCAGAGCGCTGCTGACCCTCTGCCTCTGTTGATTGCTGTCGACCATGAAGGAGGACGAGTCACCCGAATACCCTTTGTTACTGAAATGCCAGGCAATATGGCACTGGCGGCTACCAGAGATCTCAGGCTGGCGCGCTTAGCGGGTGAAGTTCATGGACAAGAGCTGTCAGCCCTGGGGATCAACATGAATATGGCCCCGGTTGTGGATGTGAACAGTAATCAAAATAATCCGGTTATCGACAGCCGTTCTTATAGCAGCAATCCGCAACTAACGGGGGAAATGGCCGGAGCCTATATTGATGGCCTGCATAAAAATGCGCTTGCTGCTTGTGCCAAACATTTTCCCGGCCATGGTGATACCGGGCTCGACTCACATATTAACCTGCCACTGCTGGCGATTGGCTTACCTGAGTGGCAGAAACGGGAGTTGATTCCCTTTAAAGCCGCCATTGCACACAAGGTTGACGCTATTATGGTGGCACATATCCTCTTTCCGGCGCTGGATAACAGGACAAAAACACTGCTCACGGGTGCACAAATTGGCATTCCCTCCTCACTCTCTGCCAGAATTATGACCTCTATGCTGCGTGACACTATTGGTTTCCAGGGGCTGATTATCACCGATGCGTTAGATATGGGAGCCATTCGCAACTATTTTGGTCAGGAAGAGGCCATTGAAGCGGCACTACTGGCCGGGGCTGATATCCCATTGATGCCTGTTAATATC
>JBOFSC010000693.1:0-10693 GCA_051651345.1 Enterobacteriaceae bacterium | reverse complement strand
TGAATGCCAAAACGGGGCAACCTATTGTCAGTTATCGTGATAATGAACGTTTTCCTATGACCAGCACCTTTAAGCTGGTGCTGAGTGCCGCTATTTTACACCAGAGCATGTCACAACCCGGGCTGCTACAGAAGAAGGTCACTTATCAAAAGAGCGAGTTGGTCAGCTACTCCCCGGTAACAGAACCCAATCAGAGCAAGGGGATGACAATAGAGCAGCTTTGCGTTGCCGCCATGCAACACAGTGATAACAGCGCGGCCAACTTACTGATCAAGGAGTTGGGTGATATCGACAAAGTGAACCAGTTTGCCCGTACCCTGGTCAGCGACAGTACTTTCAAACTCTCCCGTCTGGAGCCAGAGCTCAACAGTGCAATTCCGGGAGATGACCGGGATACCGTTACCCCACAAAGCATGGCTAAAAAATTACAACATCTTATTTTTACTGATATTCTTGGGCAAAAAGAACGTAATTTGCTGATTTCGTGGTTAAAAGGTAATACCACAGGTGATGCCAGCATTCGTGCAGGTGCCCCAAAGAACTGGCAGATCGGTGATAAAACCGGCGGCGGCGCTTACGGCACCACCAACGATGTAGCAGTGCTCTGGCCGGAGAAGGGTGAGCCGATGATCCTGTCCATCTACTTTACTCAGAACGATAAAAAGGCTGATTTACGCCGTGATGTGCTGGCTGAGGCTACTCGTATTGTGCTGAGCGATCAGAAATAATATCCACCCGGACCCCGTTCTCTTCAATCCACTGCCGCTGGGCCTTTGGCAGATAGTCATCGGTAATCAGTCGATGGACAGAGGAGAGCGGGCCGATGGGATGAGGGTGTATCTGACCAAATTTCGACGAGTCGCTGATAATCAGGCATTCACTTCCCTTCGCCAGCACGCTGTTGACGATCTCCACCCGCATCATATCTTTACCGGTAAACCCGGTTTGCGGTGTAAATCCATCAATGCCGATAAAGGCTTTATTAAAATGCAGATGCTGTAACGCCAGTTTGGTCAGGGGGCCAACCAGGGTCTCACTTTTTTTCTGGTAAATACCCCCGAGCAGGATCACTTCACACGCGGTCTCTTTCAGCAGATGGGCAATATAGGCGCTGCTGGTGATCAAGGTCACCAGGCGATGCTCTGCCAGATAGCGGGCCAGCAGGGCATTAGCACTGCCGCCTTCGATAAACAGGGTTTCGCCATCCTCTACCAGGGAGGCCGCATATTGGGCCAATTGCTGCTTTAAAGTAAAATTAAACATCAGCCGCGTGTCAACATCATCACTCTCCACAGCAACAGCAGAGCCGTGGACCCGCTTCAGATAACGCATTTTTTCCAGTTGCGTCAGATCCTGACGGATAGTCACTTCAGAGACACCGGTGGTATTGGCCAGTTCACTGACACTCACTTTTCCCTGTCGGTTGACTAACTGCAGAATACGTTGATGGCGGCTGTTCATCGGTTTCTTTACCTATGCAAGTTCATGTTCAGTACGGGCAATAATATCATCCTGGGCATCCGGGGAGAGGGCGGTAAAGAAGGCGGAATAGCCCGCGACTCTGACCACCAGATCCCGATACTGCTCCGGCTGCGCTTTGGCGGCCAGCAGGGTCGCCCTGGAAACAATATTATATTGTACATGCCAGCCCTGGTAGTGTTCAAAGAAGGTGCGTAGCAATAGCATCAGTTTTTGTCGGTTGCTCTCGCTCTCCAGGGTGGCAGGATTAAGCTTCTGGTTGAGCAGCACACCACCGAGGATCGCCGCCGTGGGCAATTTACCGATGGAGTTAAAGACCGCCGTTGGTCCCAGAGTATCTGTGCCTGAGGCGGGGCTGGCACCTTCTGCCAGAGGAGTGCGCGCCTTGCGCCCATCTGGTGTCGCCATGGTGGCGGCCCCAAAGGGAACATTGGCGGAGATAGAGGAGGTACCGGCATAGTAGGTACCTCCCACCGGGCCTCGTCCATAACGGGTATTATGGTAGTGGCTCAGTTCATCAATATAGCTTTGATAGGCGGTCACCAGCAGTTGATCCACCTGATCCTGGTCATTACCATATTTAGGCGCGGCATTGAGCAGGCGTTGCCGCAGTTGTTCCCCTTCTGGCCCGGCAAAATCGCTGTCCAGCGCCGACGCCAGTTGCTGTTGTGTGATAATACCCTGGTTAAAGACCAACTCCTGCACCGCCGCAAGGCTGTTGCCCAGATTGGCGATACCCACCTGCAGACCGGAGACCCAGTCATATTTCGCGCCACCCTCCTTGATACTTTTCCCCCGTTCGATACAGCAATCCACCAGGGCGGAGCAGAGAATATCCGGTACATTCTCCTCCAGAACACTATCCACTACACACTCGATTTCAATGGATTTTTGCGTGTAGTAACGGATCTGCTGATCCCAGGCGTTCATCACCTCTTTGAAATCGGCAAAGTTACCTTTGCTTAAGGCGAGTTGCTGTGGCAGAAATGTGCGCTGGCTGCTGGCATCTTTACCTCCCTCCAGACTCGCCAGTAATACGCGGGCAAAATTGATAAAACTCATGCCGGTACAGCGATAGCCCCATTTGCCTCCCACGGCAGTTTCAATACAGCCAATGGCGGCGTAGTCGTAAGCATCCTCCTGGGTTACCCCTAAGCGGATAAACTCCGGGATCACGATATGGTCATTGTTGAACGCAGGCATGCCGAAACCACAACGGATCACCGCCACACAGGCCGCAAGAAAATCGTCACTAAGGCCGCTGTGATAACGAACACTTAAGTTTGGTTGCGTAGAGCGCAGGCGACCACAGGATTCGAGAATGGCGAAAGAGAGGGGATTGACCGCATCGTAGGGCTCGCCATCCACAAGAGTCTGGCCGCCGATGGTGACATTCTGATACAGGGGGCTGCCCGCCGAGGCTTTGGAGTGAGAGCCGGAGCGGATTTTATTCACCTCCAGCAGTTTCAGCCAGCAACTTTGCAGCAGCTCAATGGCCTGTTCCCGGCCCAGGCTGTTCTGTTGTTCCACATCGCGCTGATACCAGGGGTAGAGATATTGATCCATACGGCCAAAAGAGACAGAGTGACCATTAGATTCTATCTGCAGCAACAACTGGATAAAGTAACAGAGCTGCAGCGCCTGCCAGAATGTTTGCGGGGGTTGATGGGCGATATGCTGACAATTCTCCGCGATCAGTAACAGCTCTTTACGTCGCCAGTCGCGCGTCTCTTGCTGCGCCATCTGCCGCGCCAATGCGGCATAGCGCTCAATCTGCTCACTGACTGCGTACAGGGTGATATCCACGGCTTTGAGAAACTGCTCGCGCTGCAGATCCTGCCAGTCGCTCAGTTGCAGTTGCTGACGACGCTGCGCTGCCTGGGCACGGATACCCCCGAGACCTTGTGCCAGCAGCAGAGGGAAATTAACAGCCAGATGACCATCACCGGAGGTCATATTGCCTTCGGCCTTGATAATACCGCACTCCAGTAGTGCCCGCTGCTCAGGGGTATAGCGGGCGTAGCAGCGATCCTGGACGGTCTGTTTGCGCCACCAGGGGCAAATGCGATGCAGTATCGCTTTATTCTGCTCGCTGATATTAAAACCGGCTCCGGGGCGCTGTGCCAGATGGTCGATCTCCTCTTCAATCCAGTTAACACTATATTCCGGAAAGATGGGCGCGGCGCGCAACTGGCTGGCCTGGTTGCCGATAATCAGTTCATCGTTGTCGATCCAGAGGCTGCGCTGCTGCAGGTGATGCTGTAATGCCAGAGCCCGACGTACGGGGATCGGTTGATCCAGATGTTGCTGATAAGCTTCGGTATAGTGTAATGCCCGCTCTGTACAGACGGGGGGCTGAATAATGGTGATCAGCGCCTGTTTATGGGCTTTGATACGGGGGCTTAGCGTCGTTAAATCAAGCGTTGTTAAATCAAGCGTTGTTAAATCAATAGTGCTCATACTGTTATCCTCGCAGAATCGCGGTCAGTCCCCGCTGTAGGGCGTACTCTTGTGCCCAGGTCAGCAGTTCGGGATCATTCAGTGGTGCCGGGGCGGCATGATAGGGCAGACCCAGTAGTGAATATTTATGGATACCTAACGTGTGGTAAGGCAGAAAATGGATCTCGCTGGCGTGGCTTTCATCGGCGGTAAAATCGATAATGGCCTTCAGTGAGGGGCGATCCGCATTGAATTCCGGGATCACCGGCACCCGAACAATCATCTCTGTGGCCATGGTTGCCAGGCGGCGGAAATGGCTTAAGATGCGCTTGCAGGAGCCCCCCGTCCACGCTTTAAAACGTTGTGGATCGACATGTTTAATATCCGCCAGCAGCAGGTTGATATGGGGCAGCGCTGGCGCAATATGGCGCCAGGGCGCGTGCAGACTGGATTCAACGGCGGTGTGAATCCCCAAAGCCTGGCTGCGTTGCAGAAGTTCAACACTTAACTCAGGCTGCATAAAGGGCTCGCCACCGGAAAGGGTAATTCCGCCTGTACTCCGCTGGTAAAAGGGAAGGTCCCGCTGCACGATATCCATAATTTGCTCAACATTCGCCGCAGTGCCACTTAAAGAGAGGGCTCCGCTGGGGCAGAGTTTTGCCAGGGTCTCACATTGCTGCCCAGAGAGCTGTTCACGGTCAATATGTAAGGTTTCGCCCTGACGACGCAGACTATCGGGACAGTGCCGGACACAGAGCTGACACTCTGCCAGGCACAAACGCGGGTCAAACAACAGTTGGGGTTTCGTTGAGCGGCTTTCCGGATTCTGACACCAGCGGCAAGCCAGAGAACAGCCTTTAAAGAAGATCACGGTTCTGATACCGGGGCCATCATGCAGAGAGTAGCGCTGAATATTGCAGATCATAGGGAAAGACCCTTTTAACTATAATGTTTCCTTTATAGCTTAAATTTCTTTCGAATGAAAGTTATTTGGGTCGAAACGGAGATTCAGGCAATCAGAGCCAACTGCCCCTGATTGCCTGTGCAGACTATATCTTCGCGATAATGGAACGGGTCTCCTGGCGTACTTCATGGAGAACCACTTGTAGTGAATCCCCCAGACGATACCTCTCTTCCCCTTTAACCAGCACCATCCCATTTTCCTGACTGCAGACCAGTTCATCCCGCACCGAGTGGATAAAGGGCGCAGGAATAAAGGCGACCGCACCACACTCCATCAACCGGACCCGCATTCCACCACGGGAGATGTCGATCACCTCAGCAGGATGACGGGTAGAACCATCTGCTTTGTTGGCCAGATAGCGGGTGTAGAGCCAGTCACTGATATCTCGTTCAGCCACCCGTGTCAGGCGACGCCGATCAGAAATTAACTGGACCATCTCCTGGGAGGGTTCGCTGACCGTTTGCTGGTAAATTAGTGCCTTCATCAGACGGTGGTTCACCATATCGCTATATTTACGGATTGGTGATGTCCAGGTGGCGTAGGCTTCAACCCCCAGACCAAAGTGACAGCCAGGTTGGGTACTGACTTCTGCCAGCGTCTGATAGCGGCGCAGACGGCTGTCCAGCCAACTGGAGGGCAGGGCATCCAGGTAACGGCGCAGCTCACAAAAGCCTTTTAAGCTCAGCAGCTGTTCTGCCGTGTACTCGGCTCCCTGCTCTTTAAGGATTTTTAATACAGCGTCGATTTGCGCCGGTTCAAAGCCATTATGAGTATTGAAAATTCCGTAACCCAGTTGACTCTTCAGCCAGGCTGCCGCATGAATATTGGCGGCAATCATCGCCTCTTCCACCATGCGATTGGCAGCGCGACGCTGTTCAGTAACGATATCCAGTACATCGCCTTTGTCATCCAGCACAAAACGGTAATCCGGCCGATCACGAAACAGCAGAGAGTGCTGTTGCCGCCACTGTTGGCGTAGCTGTGAAAAGCGCTGCAACAGTTTTAACTGATTGGCGATCTCCCCGGTGGCCGGTTGCCATTGCGCCTCTTGTCCTGAATCTGCCTGCTCCAGCCAGTCTGAGACATCGTCATAAACCAGCTTGGCTTTTGATTCAATCCAGGCGCAGGTAAAGTCAATCTGCTCCGGCAGGGCACCATCGGCAGCGATCGTCATGGCGCACACGACTGCCGGACGGCGCTCATTGGGACGCAGGGAGCAGAGAGTATCGGAGAGCTCCCGTGGCAGCATCGGAATATCGAAACCTGGCAGATAATGAGTAAACTGGCGCTGATAAGCCACCTTATCCAGCTCACTGTCACAGGGGATATACGCCGTGGGATCGGCAATCGCCACCCATAATTTCAGTTGACCGTCAGGACCCTCCTCAATATAGAGAGCGTCATCCATATCTTCCGTGGTGGCACTATCGATGGTGATAAAGTGCAATGAAGTGAGATCCGTGCGCTCTCTCTCCTCAAGGGGTAATTCCTGCGGCAGGGTCGGTGCTTCTCGTTGTAACTGATGCCGTGACAGTGTCACCCACCACGGGGCAAAATGGTCCCCGGCACGGGTAATAAACTGAGTGATCTCCGCAGTGAAACCGCGTTCACCACGCAGAGGATGGGTGCGCATTTCCGCCACCACCCAGTCACCGGCTTCCAGGGATTCATTTACCCCCTGGGCCGGTTTGGCCAGGATAGCCTCTTTGATTAGGGGATGATCCGGGATCACCCACACGCGGCGGTCATCATTTTTCTTGTGAATCCGCCCGACAAAACGGCTTAAAAAGGGTTCAACCAGAGTCTCCGGCTCGGCGACATCACGCTCCTTCTCTTTATTGAGCGTGGCGATGACCCGATCACCATGCATCACTTTTTTCATATAGGGCGGCGGGATGAAATAGCTGGTTTGTCCATCGGCTTCCAGAAAGCCAAAGCCTTTTTCGGTTCCCTTGATAACCCCTTCGACACGCGGTGTTTGAGCATGTAGTTGTTGTTTTAGTTGTGCTAATAATGGATTATTTTGCAGCATAAAATTCAGCAGGTAGGTAGTGTCAGGTAAGTAAAAATTGCCCCACTGTTTTCGTGGGGCAGAGCAGTTAGTCTTTCAGATCCAGCTCATTCATAGAGGCGATATTAAAGCCGCCATCTACATGAAGCACTTCCCCTGATATACCCGCCGACAGATCAGAGCAGAGAAAAGCGGCGGAGTTGCCCACATCTTCAATGGTGATCAAACGGCGAATGGGGGTCACAGCTTCACAGTGTGCCAGCATTTTCTTGAAATTCTTAATGCCGGAAGCGGCCAGAGTACGAATCGGTCCGGCGGAAATGGCGTTGACTCGGATACCCTGCGGTCCCATGGCGTTAGCCATATAACGGACGTTAGCTTCCAGAGAGGCCTTGGCCAGCCCCATCACATTATAGTTGGGCACCGCCCGCTCAGCGCCCAGATAGGAGAGAGTCAGCAAGGATGACGCAGGATTAAGCATGTTACGGCACGCTTTAGCCATGGCAACAAAACTGTAGGAGCTGATGTCATGGGCGATTTTAAAACCTTCACGCGTGACAGCGTTCACATAATCACCATCCAGCTCTTCACCCGGGGCGAAGGCGATGGCGTGAACAAAGCCATCAAAGGTGGGCCAGGATTTGCTGAGTTCGGCAAACAGGGCCGTGATACTGGCATCATCTGCCACATCACAAGGCAGAACAATCGCGCTTTCAAACTCGGCAGCGAAACCTTCCACACGGGATTTTAACTTGTCGTTCTGATAGGTCAGAGCCAGTTCAGCGCCTTCGCGATGCATCGCCTGAGCGATACCATAAGCAATGGAGCGATTGCTGGCAATGCCGGTCACCAGAATGCGTTTACCGGTAAGAAAACCCATAATGATAATCCTTGTAGTCGTAGTAACAGGGGGCTGTCCCCCCCACAACAATATACCCAAAGTATTTCAAGTTGCGGCTAGGCGGGCCGCTCTTGCGCATCCATGCGCTCGCGGCATTAGTGCATCCATGCACGTCACAAGCAGATTCAGGCGATGAGCATACATCAGTATGTGATTCGGCTGAATCTGCGCAGCCAACAACGCCGCAAGTTGAAAGACGACGGGTATAAAGACGCTGAATTCTACCATGCAATTACTCGGTCTCAACCGCTTTTTTACCCCATGGGGTGGCAAAGTAGCTGTTGATCAGCTTATTGGTCATAGGATGTTGCGGCGCGGCCAGGACTTCTGCTGTGTGTCCTCGTTCAACCACTTCTCCGGCCTGCATCACCAGTACCTGATCGCTGATATGTCGCATCATGCTCAGGTGCTGGGTCACATAGATATAGGAGATCCCCTGGGTTTCCTGCAGTTCCAGCATCAGGTTAATGATCTGGGAACGCACCGTGATATCCAGTGCCGCCAGGGCCTCATCGGCAATAATGATCTGCGGTTGCAGGATCAGCGCCCGTGCCAGTGCGATACGCTGTTTCTGTCCGGCGGCCAGCATATAGGGGTAGTAGTTGGCGTGCTCCGGTAATAATCCGACCTGACGCAAAGTACGGTTGATATGCTGCTCACGGGCATGGAGATCCAGATCAGTATTCAATTTCAGCGATAACTCCAGCAGTTGTCCCACCCGTTTGCGCGGGTTAAGGGAGGTGCTCGGGTCCTGAAAAATCATTCTGACGCGCTGGCAACGATAGCGATAGTCGCCATAGTGTAGCGGATGGCCCTGGATCAGGATCTCTCCGCCGCTGGGCTCCACCATACCGGCAATCATTTTCGCCAGGGTAGATTTACCAGACCCATTTTCACCGATGATCGCGAGGGTTTCGCCAGCCTGCAGCGTGAAGCTAACCGGATGTACCGCCTGCAATTGATGACGACGAAACAGACCGGTGTGGAAACGAAAGGTTTTGCTTAAATCGCGCACTTCCAGCAACGGGCTCATGATGGCACCTCCTCCACATTGAGGGGATAGTGGCAAGCCACAAAATGTCCTTTCAGGTTACGCAGACGGGGCGTGTCGTTACATTTACGCTGGGCGTAGGGACAGCGGGGTCCCAGACGGCAGCCAATAGGCGCGTGCTCCAGAGAGGGGGCACTACCAGGTAAGGCCGTCAGGCGACTTTTAAACGGTTTTTTATCCAGCAGATTCGGCATGGCGCGGACCAGTGCTTCCGAATAGGGGTGATAAGGCGTGCTGATCAACTCATCGCTGGCAGCACTTTCGACCACCTGACCATAATAGAGCACATTGATCCGGTTGGCCCAGACGCTCATCACCTGTAAATCATGGCTGATCAACAGAATGCTGGTGTTACTGTTTTTATTCAGAGCATCGAGAAGGCGGAAAATCTGCGCCTGGGTGTTGGCTTCCATGGCATTAGTGGGCTCATCGGCAATCAGCAGGCGCGGCTGGTTGGCCAGCGCGATAGCGATCATCACTTTCTGGCACTCACCTTCTGTTAATTCGTAGGGATAACAGCGCATAATCTCTTTGTGATCGCGGATGCCCACACGATGTAGCAGCTCAATGGCTCGGCGGCGGCGCCAGTTAATACGCTGCCACCAGCGCCCTTTATACGTGCGTCCCGGAATCACCTGGATTAACTGCTTGCCGATACGCGACATGGGATCGAGGCAGGACTCCGGCTCCTGAAATATCATCGAGATATTATCCCCCACCCATTTACGCCGTCGGCGCGGCGATAACTTAAGCAGATCCACATCCCCGAGACGAAAACGATCCGCCGTCACCCGCAGGTTATCCTGGGTAATACCACAAATGGCTTTGGCGATCAGGCTTTTACCTGAACCGGATTCCCCCACAAGCCCAAGGATCTCACCCTCTGTAATGGTCAGATTAAGGCGATCAATAGCTTTGATAGTGCCTTCTGTGGTGATAAATTCGATGGTCAGGTTGCGAATATCTAACAGCGCCATTACTCATTCTCCGCAACAATAGCCCGACGTAACCCATCTCCCAACAGGTTCACCAGTAATACACTGAGCATAATGGCCGCGCCGGGGATCATAATGCACCAGGGGGCAACATAGATCAGCTCCAGGGAGTCACTCATCATCGAGCCCCATTCCGTTGAAGGCATCTGCGCCCCCAGATTAAGAAAACCGAGGGCGGCAATATCGAGGATGGCGATGGAAAATACCCGCGTCACTTCCATCACCAGTTGTGGCGCAATATTGGGCAGAATTGCCTGCCACAGAATATGCCATGAGGAAGCGCCATCAAGGCGGGCGGCGATAATATACTCATTATCCAGTTCATCATGCACCGCACGATATACCGCCCTGATCACATGAGGCAACAGGGCCAGCCAGACGGCCAGCATGGCATGGTGCAGACTTGGTCTGCCAAAGGCGATAATCACAATAGCCAGCAGCAGCGAAGGGATCGCCAGCAGAATATCGAGAAAGTGGTGTAAAAATGCCGAGCGCAGTCCTTTGCTCATGCCGGCCACTACACCGATGGTTATCCCCAGCAGAGAGGCGGCACAGGTGACCAGAAAAGCAGAACCAAAAGTCGGGGCAACGCCATTGAGCAGGCGGCTGAGAACATCACGGCCTAAGTCATCGGTGCCGAGAAAAAACAGGATATTGCCCGACTGAGACCAGGAAGGTGGTAGTAGCTGATAGCCAAGAAATTGCTGATCCAGGGTATAGGGTGCCAGCCAACTGCCGGTAAGGCACAACACCAGCAGCGTGAGCACACCAAACAGGCCAATCAGGGCCAGGGTGTCTTGCCGCAGGGTACGCCAGACGATCTCTCCTCTGCCTGGCGCCTTCTTTTCGCTAT